>NZ_JBEOSD010000010.1:0-99107 GCF_040302735.1 Streptomyces sp. NPDC097619
GGCGAGCTTGCTGTCCACGTAGTCGTCGGCCTCGGCGCGGATCTCCTCCGCCTCGCGGCGGGCGTCGGCCAGGATCCGTTCGGCCTCGGCCACCGACAGCCGCTCCAGCTCCTCCGGGGAGACGCTCTCGTTGGCGGCGTGGATCTGCGCCTCCGGCTCGCTGAGCCCGATGAGCAGGATCTCCGCCTCCGGGTAGAGGCCCTGGAGGGTGTTGCACAGCGGGATCGAGCCGCCCATGCCCGCGGCCTGCATCTCCTGGCCGGGGTAGGCCACGCGCATCGCGGCGGCCATCGAGGCGTAGGCGGGGCTGCCGGTGTCGCCCTGGAAGGGCTGGCCCTGGCCGACCTGCTCGGTGCGGACCCGGGCGCCCCACGGGGTGTGCGCCACCAGGTGCGCCTCCAGCAGCTTGTTCGCCTCCACGGTGTCCATGCCCGGCGGCACCCGCAGGCTGATCAGGGCCTTGGCGGAGGCATGCACGGACGGGGTGGCGCCGACCACCGGCGGGCAGTCGATGCCGAGGACCGTCACCGCGGGCCGGGCCCAGAGCCGGTCGGCGACGGTGCCGTCGCCCTCGCCGATCAGGCCGACCCCGTCCAGCACCTTGGCGTCCCCGCGGAAGTCGGACTCGGGGTACTGCAGGCCCTCCCAGGCGGCGTCGGCGGCGAGCCCGTCCACCGTGGTCGAGCCGTTCTCCGAGCGCAGCGAGTCGAGGACCCGGATCAGCGCGGCGAGGGCGTCCGGGGCGGCGCCGCCGAACATGCCCGAGTGCAGGTTGCCCTCCAGCGTGTCCACCTCGACCCGGACCAGGGTCATGCCGCGCAGGGTGGCCGTGACCGTGGGCAGGCCGAGCCGGAAGTTGCCGGCGTCGCCGATCACGATGGCGTCGGAGGTCAGCAGCTCCGGGTGGGCCTCGGCGTACTGCTGGAGGCCGCCGGTGCCCTGCTCCTCGGAGCCCTCCACGATCACCTTGACCGACACCGGGACCCCGCCGTTGGCCTTCAGCGCCCGCAGCGCCAGCAGGTGCATGACGAACCCGCCCTTGCAGTCCGCGGCGCCGCGGCCGTACCAGCGGCCGTCCCGGTCCGTCAGCTCGAAGGGCGGGGAGACCCAGGCGGCCTCGTCCAGCGGGGGCTGCACGTCGTAGTGCGCGTACAGCAGCACGGTGGGGGCGCCCTCGGGGCCCGGCAGGAAGCCGTACACGGACTGGGTGCCGTCGGGGGTGTCCAGGAGGGCCACGTCCCGGAAGCCCTCGGCGCGCAGCGCGTCCGCCACCCAGTTCGCCGCGCCCTCGCTCTCGCTCTTCGGGAACTGCGCCCAGTCCGCCACCGACCGGAAGGCCACCAGCTCGGCCAGCTCGCTGCGCGCCCCCGGCATCAGGGAGGCGACGGTCTCGGCGATCGGGTGGGAGGTCATGGGCACGCTCCTCGTGGGTGCGACGTTGTACGGGTACGCCGGTACGGGGCGCTTCGTGAGCGCTCCGGGGCCCGGCGGGGACAGAGCCGATCTTCCCACAGCGGTACCGGACCGGGGGCCGCCGTAGGATGCGACCGGCACCGGAGCACTCAGGGGATCAGGAGCGACAGCACATCGTGAGCGAGCACGGGGACCAGCAGGACCGTCAGGACGGCGCGCAGGAGCGGCCGCAGCCCGTCGAACCGGTCGGCGCGGACCGGCCCGCGGCGGACGCCGACGCCGCCCGGGAGCCGGAGCCCGGCGCCGAGGTCGGGCCGGAGTCCGTGGCGGGCGAGGAGTCCGTCGCGGAGTCCGGACCGGGCGCCGCCGGGGCCGAGGCGGCAGCGGCGGCGGAGCCGGGCGCGGACGGGGACCGGGTGGTCTGGGACGTGGTCGTGGTCGGCGCGGGACCGGCCGGGGCCTCGGCCGCGCAGGCCGCCGCGGCGGCCGGGCGCAGGGTCCTGCTGCTGGAGAAGGCCGAGCTGCCCCGGTACAAGACCTGCGGCGGCGGCATCATCGGTCCCTCGCGGGACTCCCTGCCGCCCGGCTTCGTGCTGCCCCTGAAGGACCGGGTGCACGCCGTCACCTTCTCGCTGAACGGCCGTCTCACCCGGACCCGTAGGTCCCGGCACATGCTGTTCGGGCTGGTGGACCGGGCCGAGTTCGACGCCGGTCTGGTCGCGGCGGCCCAGCGGGAGGGGGCCGTGCTGCGGACCGGGGTGACGGTCGCCCGGGTCGAGCAGCACGGCGCGGCCGTGCCGGACCGCCGGACGGTGGCCGTGGTGCTCGCCGACGGCGAGACGGTGCTGGCGCGGGCCGTGGTCGGCGCCGACGGCAGCGCCAGTCGGATCGCCTCGCACGTCGGGGTGAAGACCGAGCAGGTGGACCTGGGCCTGGAGGCCGAGATCCCGGTGCCGGAGACGGTGGCCGAGGACTGGAAGGGCCGGGTCCTGATCGACTGGGGTCCGCTGCCGGGCAGTTACGGCTGGGTCTTTCCCAAGGGCGACACCCTGACCGTCGGTGTGATCTCCGCGCGCGGGGACGGCGCCGCGACCAAGCGGTACCTGGAGGACTTCATCGGGCGGCTGGGCCTGGCCGGTTTCGAACCGGCCCTGTCCTCCGGCCATCTGACGCGCTGCCGCAGCGAGGACTCCCCGCTCTCGCGGGGCCGGGTCCTGGTGGCGGGTGACGCCGCCGGGCTGCTGGAGCCGTGGACCCGCGAGGGCATCTCCTTCGCGCTGCGCTCCGGGCGGCTCGCGGGCGAATGGGCCGTGCGGATCGCCGAGGCGCAGGACGCCGTGGACACCCGCCGGCAGGCCCTGAACTACGCCTTCGCGGTGAAGGCCGGGCTGGGCGTGGAGATGGCCGTCGGGCGGCGGATGCTGCACCTGTTCGAGAGCAAGCCGGGGATGCTGCACGCGGCGATCACCGGTTTCCGGCCGGCCTGGCGGGCCTTCACGCGGATCACCCGCGGGTCCAGCACGCTCGCCGAGATGGTCCGTACGCACGCGGGGGCCCGCAAGGCCCTGCACCTGCTGGACCGCAGGCAGGCCGCGGCGGCGGCCGCCGCCGGTTCCGGAGGTCCGGTCGCGGCCGGTGCCGAGGGGCCGGAGGAGCCCGCCACGGAGACCGCTAGCGCACCGTGAGCCGGAAGACCGGGTGGTCCGGGGCGGCGGCGCGCAGCTCCTCCTCGGAGGAGTCCGCGGTGACGCCCCGGAAGAACCGGTCCACCTCCCACCCCCACTTCCGCAGGTAGGCGCGGAGGATCTCGGGGCTCTCGGCCGCCGGTACCTCCACGGCCGTGAAGGCGCGCGCCTTGCGGCCGACGCGGAGTTCGCCGCCGCCCGCGGCGCGCATGTTGCGCACCCACTGGGAGTGGCCGCGGGCGGAGACCAGGTACAGGGTGCCGTCGGTGTGCGGGTACGGGTTGACGGGGATGCGCTGCATGGTGCCCGAGACCCGGCCCCGCACCGACAGTTCGGCGGAGCCCGCGAGGCTGATGCCGAGGCGGGCGAGCCGGCCGAAGAGGGCGTTGAAGCGGGTGGCGAAGCGGCCGACGGGCACGTAGTAGGGCTGCGGAACGGGGCTGCTGCTGGTCATGTCGGCCTCCCGGCCCATCCGTGCGAGAGCGGTGCTCTCGCTCATGAGCAGTGTGCACGGATCGCCGCGGCGAAGCAAGAGCACCGCTCTCTTTTGTGGTCGCCGATCTGTTTCCGTGGCAGACTGCTGCCATGAACACCGTCCGAGGGGCCCGGGAGCGCGCCCGCACCGAAGTGGCCGCCGCGATCAAGGACGAGGCCCGCCGCATGCTGGCCGCCGAGGGCGCGGCCCGGCTCTCCCTCCGGGCCGTCGCCCGCGAGGTGGGCATGGTCTCCTCGGCCCTGTACCGCTACTTCCCCAGCCGCGACGACCTCCTCACGGCCTTGATCATCGACGCCTACGACAGCCTGGGCGCGGCGGCGGAAGGTGCGGACGAGGCCTCCGGTGAGCTGCGGCCGCGCGAGCGCTGGAACGCCGTGTGCGCCGCCGTCCGGGGCTGGGCACTGGCCCACCCGCACGAGTTCGCGCTCGTCTACGGCTCGCCCGTGCCGGGATACGCCGCCCCGCAGGACACCGTGGGCCCGGCCTCCCGGGTCGCCGAGTGCCTGATCGGAGTGGTCCGCGCGGCCCACGCGGGCGAGGGCCTGGACCGACCGCCGCTGCCCGCCGGGCTCCGCGCCGAGGCCGAGCGGATGACGGCCGACTTCGCCGAGGGACTGCCCCCGGAGGCCACCGCGGCGCTGGTGGCCGCCTGGGCACAGCTGGTCGGCCTGCTGTCCTTCGAACTCTTCGGGCAGTTCCACCGCGTGGTCGAGGACCGGGACGCGTTCTACGCCCACGCGGCGGACCGCCTCGCCGGGGAGGTCGGCCTCCGGGCCGCCTGAGCCCGGACCCCGGGATCAGATCGGCGAGGTGTCCTGCCAGAGGCGGGCCAGGGCGAGATCGCCCGTCACCCCGGGACCGGCCAGCGGCACCCGGTTCCACAGCGCCGCGTACAGCCACTCCGCGGTGCCCGTGGCCTCGCAGTCCGCCGGGCCCGAGGCGTCCCGTACGGTCCGCGGCGGCTCCGCGGACAGGTGCACGCTCCACACCGCCCCGGTGTCGGCGGCCCGCACCCGCAGCACCTTCGGCGCCCCGTCCGGGGTCCGCACCCGGCTGCGCGGACGGGCGTGGAAACCGCGCAGCAGCTCGTCCACTCCGTCCTCCGCGAGCGCCGCCGCCACCGGGCCGACCGCCCCGCCGAGCGCCGACTCCGCGTCCAGCCGGTGCACCGTGTTCTCGTGCGCCTGGCGCCGCGCCCAGAACTCCACCGGGGAGGCCGGCGCGGTGGGCAGGAAGGTCCAGCACTCCCGGTCCGCCGGAGCCGAGGCCAGCGTGTCCACCAGCGCCCGGTGCCCGTCGCGGAACCAGGTCAGCAGCTCACCGCCCGCGAGGTCCGGCGCCTCGACGAACGGACCCGGTTCCAGCAGGCCCTCGCCCACGTGGCGAGCGGCCCAGCGGTGCACCGAACCCGTGTGCCGCAGCAGATCGGTCACCCGCCAGCCGGGACAGTTCGGCACCGCGGCCTCCGTGCCGGCCCGTTCCGCGGCCTCCGCCAGGGCGGCCCCCTCCAGCTCGACGATCTTGACGTAGTCCGTGGTCCCCAGGACCTTCGTGATCTCCATGGCGCGGAGTCTGCCGGCCGCCGTGCCCGGGCAGCAGTGCATTACCGGCCCCGCCGTGGTCGGTGCGAGCATGGGGACGGAACCGGGGGCGTCCCCCGAGTGGGAAGGATCCGCCGTGCACGGAGAGCTCTTCCCGCGCGAGCGCGCCGAGACCGCCCCGGGCGCCGTCCACCTCCCCGACTGGCTCGACCCCACCGCGCAGGCCGCCCTGGTCGAGGACTGCCGCCGCTGGGCCCGCCCGCCCGCCGGGCTCCGCACCGTCCGCACCCCCGGCGGCACCATGACCGCCCGCCAGTTCTGCCTGGGCCTGCACTGGTACCCGTACGGCTACGCCCGGACCGCCGTGGACGGGGACGGCGCCCCCGTGAAGCCGATGCCCCCGGCCCTGGACGCCCTGGCCCGGGAAGCCGTCCTGGCCGCCTACGGCACCCCGGCCGGTCCGGAGCCCTACGACATCGCCCTCGTCAACTTCTACGACGCCGACGCCCGCATGGGCATGCACCGCGACGCCGACGAGCACTCCGACGCCCCGGTGGTCTCCCTGAGCCTCGGCGACAGCTGCGTGTTCCGCTTCGGCACCGCGGCTTCGCGGGGGCGACCGTACCGGGACGTGGAGCTGCGCAGCGGTGACCTGTTCGTCTTCGGCGGGCCCGCCCGGCACGCCTACCACGGGGTGACGCGGATCCTGCCCGACACGGCGCCCCCGGAGCTGGGCCTCACCGGCCGCCTCAACATCACCCTGCGGGTCAGCGGGACGGCCTGAGCGCCGCCGCCCCGGGGCGCGGATGCGGAACGCGTCCCGGATCATGCGAGGATCGGCCCCATGAACGGCAACGAGGCCCCGCGGCAGGTGGGGGACGTGTCCACGCGGACCCGACTGGAACGGGGCCGCGGAGCCCTCGGCCCGGCCCTGGAACTCGTCCACACCGGCCGCGCCCCCACCCGTGCCGTCCTCACCGCCGAACTGGGCGTCACGCGGGCCACCGCCGGGGCCGTGGCCGCCGAGCTGGAAGCCCTGGGCCTGATCCGCGTGGATTCCCGCCCCCAGGTCGCCGGCGGCTCACAGGGTCGTCCCTCGCACCGGCTGGCCATCGAGGAGGACGGGCCGGTGGCGCTGGCCGCGCAGGTCCACCCGGACGGGTTCCGGGCCGCGCTCGTCGGGCTCGGCGGTCGGATCGTGGCCACCACCCCCGGACAGGTCACCGTCTCCGCCGACCCGGCGCAGGTCCTGGGCGCCGTCGTCGAGGCCGGGGCCGCCCTGCTCGCCGCGAGCGGCCGGCGCTGCGTCGGGGCCGGTCTCGCGGTGCCCTCGGCCGTCGCCGAACCCGACGGCACCGCCCTCAATCCGCTGCACCTGGCCTGGCCCGCGGGGGCCCCGGTGCGCGCCATCTTCGCCGAACGGGTCCGTGCCGCCGGGATCGAGGGTCCCGCGCTGGCCGGCAACGACGTCAACCTCGCCGCGCTCGCCGAGCACCGGCACGGGGCCGGCCGGAGCGCCCAGCACCTGCTGTGCGTGGCCACCGGCCACCGCGGGGTGGGTGGCGCCCTCGTCCTGGACGGCCGCCTGCACAGCGGCAGTTCGGGGCTGGCCCTGGAGGTCGGGCACCTGACGGTGAACCCGGAGGGGCGGGCCTGTCACTGCGGCGGTCGCGGCTGTCTGGACGTGGAGGCCGACCCGTTGGCCTTCCTCACCGCCGCGGGCCGCACCCCCGGCCCCGAGGTGTCCCTGCTCCAGCAGTCCCGGGACCTGCTGCGCGAGGAGTACGAGGACCCCGGGGTGCGGCGCGCCGCGGAGGAGCTCATCGACCGGCTGGGCCTGGGCCTGGCCGGGCTGGTCAACATCCTCAACCCGGACCGCATCATCCTTGGCGGCCTCCACCGGGCCCTGTTGGACGCGGATCCGGAGCGGCTGCGGGCCGTGGTCGCCGACCGCAGCCTGTGGGGCCGCAGCGGGGGAGTGCCGATCCTGCCCTGCACCCTCGACCACAACAGCCTGGTGGGCGCGGCCGAACTGGCCTGGCAGCCGGTGCTCGACGACCCGCTCGGCAGCCTGGGCGCGGCGGCCTGACCCGCTCGCGGGCAAGAGCGGTGGCGGCGCCGGGCCCAGGGCCGCGGTCAGGCGGGGAGGGCCTCCGGGACCGCCGGCTCCGTGCGCACCGCTTCCCCGACGGGCACGGTCTCCGTGTGGAGGACGATCGGCGGGCCGGCCGGGTCGGGGCCCGCGGCGGTGGTCAGGGTGAACCAGACGAGCTTTCCCGGGGTGCCGGTCCGCGGCCCCGTTCCGGCCCCGTCCCAGGGCCGCACCCCCCACGCCTGGCTCATCGCGGCGACCAGGGCGAGGCCGCGGCCCCCGGTCTCCAGGGGATCCGCCTGCCGCACCTCGGGCAGTCGGGGGTCGTGGTCGCGGACCGAGACCGTCAGCAGGCCGCCGCGCAGCACCATGTCCACCGCGCACGTCTTGTCCGGCTGGGCGTGCCGGTGGACGTTGCTCAGGAGTTCGGTGACGCCGAGCGCGGCCCGGTCTATGAGGGGATCGAGCTGCCAGTGGCGAAGTTGAGCAGAAACGATTCTGCGGATCTGTCCGATGCGAGCGGGCAGAGCGTCGAGCTCCACCGCGCAGTGCCGGTACGAGTGACTGATCACAGCTGCGACTCCCCGAAAGTGGTCCGGAAGAAGACGGCGGTGCGAACCGGCGCGCGCTGACGCGGTGCGTGCGCGGGGGCACGGTGAGTGAGGCGCCTCCAGCGTGCCCCCGTGGTGCGGTGGTCCGCAACTCGCGGGGCGGTGCGCGGGCTCCGGAGCGCGGTGACCGATCGCCTCGGGCGCCGGCGGGGCTCGGGTCCGGCCGGGTGGGAGCGCGTCGGAGGGACGGACGCGGACCGCGCGGGACCCGGACATGCCGCATCCGGTGCTCCTCCGTCGCCGGTGGGGCCCGAGCGCGGCTGATCCGGGTGCTCGACGCGGCGCCGGCGGAGGAACGGGCGTGGGCGGGCCGAGCGGCCGGGCCCCGCCCACCGGGCGGGTCCGATTTCGGCCATGAGGCCCCAGGGGCGGGTCAGGGGAGGGTCAGGGACGGGCGGCGCGGGCCCGGCGGACGGCCTCCAGGAAGCGGCCGGAGGGCATCCGGAGTCGGTAGCGGGTGCCGTTCAACCGGGCCACCGTGGCCCGCCGACCGCTCAGCCAGGACCGGGCCGCGCGCACGGCGCCGACCGGCGCGCTGTCGATCTCCTGGTCCCTGCTCGTCAGCAGGTGCACCCGGCCGTCGCGGATCAGCACCTTGCCCGCCCGGGTCAGCGCCCGCGGCCAGCGGTCGATCCGTACGCCCGTTGCGGTGAACTCCGGTTCGGTCATGGCGGGCCGCCCCCTTCCGTCCCGACCAGCATGCCCGGCCGGAGGCCCCCGCGCCAGGGCTCCCGAGGGCTCGTACGGGCGTTCCCCAAGCGATTGCGATGGAACCCCAAAGCGACTGTTTGCGCAGGTCCGGGGAGTACATTGCGAGGAAGGGGACCATCGGGATCGAGGAGCAGGGCACATGAGCACCACCGGACAGCAGACCCGCGCGCAGGGAGTCGAGGGCCCCCGGGCGACCGTGGACGCCGACCGCAGCGACGCCGAGTACCGGGCCTGGCTGAAAGAGGCCGTCCGCAAGGTGCAGGCGGACGCCAACCGCTCCGCCGACACCCACCTGCTCCGCTTCCCGCTACCCGAGGAGTGGGGCATCGACCTCTACCTGAAGGACGAGTCCACCCACCCCACGGGCTCCCTCAAGCACCGCCTGGCGCGCTCGCTGTTCCTGTACGCCCTGTGCAACGGCTGGGTGCGCCCGGGCCGTCCGGTGATCGAGGCGTCCAGCGGTTCCACGGCCGTCTCCGAGGCGTACTTCGCCAAGCTGATCGGGGTGCCGTTCATCGCGGTGATGCCGCGCACCACCAGCCCCGAGAAGTGCCGGCTCATCGAATTCCACGGCGGCCGCTGCCACTTCGTGGACGACCCGATGAAGATGTACGAGGAGTCCGCCCAGCTCGCCGCGGAGACCGGCGGGCACTACATGGACCAGTTCACCTACGCGGAGCGGGCCACCGACTGGCGCGGCAACAACAACATCGCCGAGTCGATGTACCAGCAGCTGCGCCTGGAGCGGTATCCCGAGCCCGCGTGGATCGTGGCGACGGCGGGCACCGGCGGCACCTCGGCCACCATCGCCCGCTACGTGCACTACATGCAGCACGACACCCGCATCTGCGTCCCCGACCCGGAGAACTCCTGCTTCTTCGACGGCTGGACCCGCAACGACCCGCACGCGCACAGCGATTGCGGCTCCCGGATCGAGGGCATCGGACGGCCCCGCATGGAGCCCAGCTTCGTGCCGGGGGCCATCGACCGGATGATGAAGGTCCCCGACGCCGCGAGCGTCGCGGCCTGCCGCGCCCTGGAGCGGGCGATCGGGCGGAAGGCGGGCGGCTCCACCGGCACCGGCCTGTGGAGCGCCCTGAAGATCGTCGCCGAGATGGTGGCGGAGGGCCGCACCGGCAGCGTGGTCACCCTGCTCTGCGACCCGGGCGACCGCTACCTGGACAAGTACTACTCCGACGACTGGGTGGCCGCGCAGGGCCTCGACCTTGCCCCGTACACCGCCACCATCGAGACCCTCTTCGCCACCGGCACCTGGCACGAACCCGGAGCGTGAGCCGGGTCGGCGCCCTCCCGGGGACCGCCCCGGCGGGGCGCCGACCGGTCAGCCCCGCTGCGGGGCCGCGAGCCGGCGGTCCAGGGCCCGGGTGGCGTCGCGGAAGGCCCGCCCCAGACCGGGCCGGGCGGAGCGCAGCGCCAGCCGGAAGGGGGCCGGGCCGGTGGTGGCGAAGGTCCAGCGGACCCGGGTGCCGGTGCCGGCCGGTGTCAGCCGCCACTCCTCCAACAGGGCCTGCGGACCGGGCAGGTTGGTCTCGTCCACCCGGTAGGCGTACCGGCGGCCGGGGTCGGCGGCCATCACCGTTTCCTCGAAGCGGACCCCGCCGACCAGGCGGACCTCCCGGCCGGCCCCGCCGTGCATCGGTCGCGCCAGGGTCACGGCCCGGAACCAGGCCGGCCAGCCGGTGACCTCCTCGGCCAGGGCCCGGTACACCGCGTCCGCGTCGGAGCGGACCTCCGTCTCGAAGACCAGGCGGACCGGGGCGGACTCGGCGAAGTCCATTCCCACCGGGCGGAGTCGGCGTCTCATGGCGGGGTCTCCCTGTCGGTCGGCGAGGGGGCGGGCGGCGAACGCGGCGCGGGTGTGAGGGCGGCGGGGCGCGAGGGAAGGGAAGGCGGGCGGGCGACGGCGGTGCGGGAGGCCGGTCGACGTCCGCGTCACCCTAACTGACCGGAAGTCAGAAGTCTGCGGGGCGGCGGTCGTTCCGTCGGGATCGCGGCGGTCGCGTCCGGCGCGGGGGCTGGGCAGTCCGCCCGGCCGCCGCGATGCTGGTGAGGGGCCGGGCCCGCGCGGCGGGCCCGCGCACCTGCACCACGGGAGGAGCCGCCGTGCCCGCATCCCCGCCCCCCGCCCTCGAACTCCTGGTCCACGGCGTGGCCGGGGCCACCCCCGAGGAACTGCTCGGTGACCCGCGGACCGTGCGGGTCACGGGCGACACCACCGCCGCCGTGTTCCGTCGCGCCGAGGACGCCGATGCCGAGGACCGCCCCGAACGCGATCCGGGGCCGCCGATCCCCGAGGCGTACTGCTGGTCCCGGCTCACCTCCGGCAACGGGGCCCGGGCCCTGTGGCTGCTCCTGTTGCCCTTCATGGTGGTCAACCTCGCGCACTGGAACCGGCCCGCCGCCGCGGCCTCGACCCGCACCGTCCGGCTGTACGGGGTCCTGGTCCGGCTGGTCGCGCTGAGCCTGACCGTGCTCCTGGTGGCCGCCGCCTGCGAGGTGGCCCTGGACCTGGTGGCCTGGCAGTGCGCCGGCGACGCGCGCTGCGCCGCCGCCCGCGGGCCCCTGGAGCTTCTCGGCCCCGGCTCCGCCCCCGCCCAACCCGGCCGCCGGCTGGCCCTGGCCGCCCTGGTCCCCGCGGCCCTGACCGGGCTGCTCTGGTACCTGGCGCACCGCACCTGGAGCGCCTACGAGTCGCAGCCGCCGCCCCAGGCGGCCCCGCCCGCCGCCGAGGGCCCGGCCCTCGCCCCCGTACCCGACCCGGCGCCCGGGGCCACCGCGCCGGAGCCCGACGGGAAGTCCGCACCCGGACGCGCCCCGGGCGCCGTGCGGGGGGCCGACTCCGACCCGGCGCCGGAGGAGGACCGCGACCTCGGTGCGGACCCCCTCGGGCGGCCGGGTTTCTGGTACGGGCGCAGGCTGGTGGCCCGGCTGCGGGCCGCCCACACCGCGGCCGGGCTGCTCACCGTGGCCGCCGCCGTGTCCGTGCCGACCGCGGCGCGGGACCGGCGGGCCGCCCCCGGCTCCACGCTCGACGCCGCCGGCTGGGTCATCCAGGGCCTGCTGGCGGCGGCGGCCCTGGCCGTGGTCGTGGTGGTCTGCCGGCGGGGCCGCGCCGAACGCCGCCCGGACCCGGCCCGCGACCTGGCCCTCACCCGGGCCCTGACCGCCGGCGCCCTGGCCCTGCTGCTGATCGCCGCCGGATACGCGGCCTGGGACCGCCCCGACTGGCGGTCCGCGGGACGCCTCCCGGGGGACGCCGTCTTCGGCCTGCTCGTCCTCCTGCAGGCAGTGCTGGTCCTCGGCTCGGCGGTCACGGCGGCCCGGCTGCACCGCCGGGCCCCCGATCCGCGGGCGGCCCTGCGCGGCCTGGGGGGTCCGGCGGTGGCCATGCTGGCCTGCGCCCTGGGCGGGGTGATGTCCGGGGGAGTGGCCCGCTGGGTCGCGGACCGGCTGGATGACGGGGCGGGCGCCGGGGCGCCGCTGCCGGGGCCGCCGGTCCTGCTCTCCTGGCAGGCCGCGGTGCTGCCGCCGCTGGCGGTCGTCCTGCTGCTGCTCGCGGCCGGGTTCGCGGTGCGCGGACTGGCGTTGCGGCGGCGCCTGACCGCGGGGATCGCGGCCGAGTATCCCGGGCAGGGTGTGGACCCGGCCCGCAGCCGGTCCGTGGCGGGGGCCCGGGCCGCCGCCACCCTGACCGACGCCGTGCCGTGGCTCGCCGCCGCGGTGGCCGTCCTGTCGCTGGTCCTGGGGGCCGCCGCGGTGGCGGGGGCCTGGCTCACCGGCCGGGTCCCCGGTGAGGCCGCCCGGGGGAGCCATCCGCTTCTGACGGCGGCCGCGGAAGCCGCCCAGGACGCCGGCTCCTGGCTCACCGGCTTCGCCTTCCTGCTCTTCGTCACCTGGGGCCGCCGCGCCTACCGCGATCCGGCGGCCCGCCGCACCGTCGGCATCCTGTGGGACGTGGGCACCTTCTGGCCCCGGGCCGCCCACCCCTTCGCCCCGCCCTGCTACGCCGAACGCGCCGTACCCGATCTGACCTGGCGGATCACCACCTGGACGGCCCGGACCGGCGGCCGGGTGGTGCTGTCCGGGCACTCCCAGGGCAGTGTCCTCGCCGCCGCCGCGGTGCGGCAGCTGCCGCCCGAGGTCCGCGCCCGGGTCGCGCTGCTCACCCACGGCTCCCCGCTGGCCCGGCTGTACGGGCGCTGGTTCCCCGCCTACTTCGGGCCGGAGCCGCTGTCCGCCCTGCACCGGGACCTGGTCTGCTGGCGGAACCTGTGGCGGGACACCGACCCCATCGGCGGCCCGGTGCTGGGCGCGGCGGACGACGTGGACCTCGGCCCCCTGAAGGACCCCCTGGCCTACGGGCGGACGGCCGAACACCCGCTGCCCGCACCCCTGCTGGGGCACGAGGACTACCAGGCGGATCCGGTGTTCGCCGCCGAACGGCAGGCCCTGTTGGCCCGCCTCGACTCCGTGTCCGGCGGCCCGGTCGGACTGCCGGGCCCGCGGCTCAGCCCGGCGCCGGGGCCGCCGTCCGCTCCGGGAGCGGCGGCAGGTCCTCCGGGAACAACAGGGTGAGTTGGTCGGTGTCGGCCTCCGGGAGCCGGGCCAGCCGGCCGGCGTGCCGCTCCACCATCGCCTCGAAGGTCTGCCGGGCGGTCCGGCCGTTCCCGAAGGCCGGACCCCGGTGCAGGGTCGTCAGCGCGCCGAAGTACTCCAACAGGGCCTCGGAGGTGCCCGGCGCGAGCCGGTACTCGTGCTCCTCGGCCTGTTGCCCGACGATGCTCAGCAGGTCCTCCGGTCCGTAGTCGCCGAAGGTGATGGTCCGTGAGAAGCGGGAGGCCACACCGGGGTTGACGGTCAGGAACCGCTCCATCTCCGCCGTGTACCCGGCCACGATCACCACCACCGCCTCCCGGTGGTCCTCCATCAGCTTCACCAGCGTGTCGATGGCCTCCCGGCCGAAGTCCCGGCCGGAGTCCTCCGGTGCCAGCGCGTACGCCTCGTCGATGAACAGCACCCCGCCGCGGGCCCGGTCGAAGGCCTCCTGGGTGCGCAGCGCCGTGGAGCCGATGTGCTCGCCGACCAGGTCCACCCGGGACACCTCCACCAGGTGCCCGCGCTCCAGCACCCCGAGGGAGGCCAGGATCTCCCCGTACAGCCGGGCCACCGTGGTCTTCCCCGTGCCGGGGGAGCCGGTGAACACGAGGTGGCGGCGGACCGAGGCCGCCTTGAGGCCGGCCTGCTGCCGGCGCCGCCCCACCTCGATCATGTCGGTGAGGGCCCGTACCTCCCGCTTGACGCTCTCCAGGCCCACCAGCCCGTCCAGGGCTCCCAGCACCTCGTCCGCCCCGCGGGCGGCCGTGCGGATCCCCGGGGGGCCGGACGCGGGCGGTTCGCCGACGGGAGCCTCCTGCCGGGGCACCACGGGCACCGGCTCGACCGGGGCGACGGCGGGGCGGGGCGCGCTGGTCTGGGTCAGGGGCTGCGGGCCGGGCGCGACGGCACCCGGCCGGGCCGGGCCGCTGCCGTCGGAGGTGCAGTCGTGGGCCACGGGCCCCTCCTCGGGGAACTCGTACCCGCCGCGCGCGCAGCGTTCGGTACGACACCCCGTCAGCACCGTCCGGCAGCCGTCCAGGACGTGGAAGCCGAAGCCCTCGCCGTGGGTGACCCGGCAGTCGGTGAAGGAGCCGCGGCCCTCGGCGGACACGTAGAAACCGGATTCGGCGGCCCCGGTGACGGTGCAGCGCTCCACCCGCGGATCGGCCCCCTTGGTGACGATCACCCCGGTCTGTACCCCGTCGATCGTGCAGTCGGTCAGGGTGCCGCCGCTGCCGTGGTCGCGGAACCAGGCCCCGGTGCCGGCCTCCCGGATCCGGCAGCCCTCCACGGCGGCCTCCGCGCCGTCGCTCACGGACACGGCGGTGTTCCGCACCTGCGTCAGATCGCTGTCGTCGACCTCCGCCCGGGAGCCCCGGTCCAGGACGAACACGGCGTCCGGGACGTCGTGGACCCGGCAGCCCGTCAGCGAGGCCGTGGCCCCGTCGCTGATCCACACCGCCGGGTAGTCGCCCGTGCTGTCGTGGATCTCGCACTGCTCGGCGGTGGCGCGGGTGCCGGGGTCCCACACGGAGAGGCCGTTGCGGCCGAACCGGCGCACCGTGGTGCGGGTCAGGGTGAGCACCGAACGGGCCCGCAGGTCGACGGCGTTCTCCGGCACGTCGTGGATGTCGCAGCCGGCCAGGGACAACACGGCGTCGGTGTCCAGGGTGATCCCGTCGGAGGTGGTGCGGTGCACCCGGCAGTCGGTGAGCCGCGCCGCGGCCCGCGCCGACACCTGCACCCCCGTGCCCTTGATCTCGTACACCTCGCAGCCCACGGCCTCCAGGCCCGAGCCCTCACCGGCCACGCTCAACCCCGGGCCGCCGGTGTGGTGGATCCGGCAGCGTTCCAGCCGCGGGTGCGCCCCGCCCCGGACGGTCACCCCGGACTGCCCGGCGCCGACGACCTCGCAGTCCTCGAACACCCCGCCCGCGCCGTCCAGTACGGCCACGGCCACCCCGGCCGGATTGTCCACCGTGCACCGCCGGACCACCGGCCGGCCGTTCCCGCGCACCTCGATCCCCGCCGAACTGCGGGTCACCACGCGCAGGTCGGACAGTTCCGGGGCACCGTCCTCGACGAGCACCGCGGGCGCCGCCGCGTCCTGCCCCTCCAGGTGGAGGTCCTGGATGACGGCGGAGGCACGGACCGTCAGGGCCGGCCCGTCCGCGGGGGCGATGCGCACCGCGCCCGCGGAGCCGTCGGCCCCGCGCAGCGTCACGGCGTGTTCGAGCACCAGGTTCTCGCGGTAGGTGCCGGGGGCGATGGAGAGGACGTCCCCGTCGCCGGCCGCGGCCAGGGCGGCGGAGAGGGAGGGGTATTCGCCGGTGCGGCGCCGCCACCGCGAAGCGCTGCCGTGCGTGACCTGGACCGTGCCCTGAGCCATGGTGCTGTCGTGCCCCCACCTCTGCCGACCTGAACGGGTACCTTCCACCGGCACCGCATTGGTCGCTCCACCGTAGCGCGCGCGGAGCCACCGGGCGGCCCGCTCAGCTGCCGGCGCCCGCCCGGCCCCAGTCGGGCCCGGCCGCCGCCCAGGCCCGATCCAGACGCTCGTACCGCCGATGCACCAGCCGGCGTACGACCAGCCGCCGGAGCGTCTCCGCGAGCGCGGCCACGCCCAGGGCGGCCGCGAACCCGGCCACCACGGCGTGTCCGGTGGCCGCCGCCGGGTCGAGGGGCCGCCCCGCGGGCCGACCCCGGGAGTCCGTCCACACCGTGAACCGCTCCCCGGCCCGGGGCCGTTCCCCGGGCGCCCGCAGGGCGCCCCGGTGCGCGCTGCCGTCCGGCCCGGTCCAGTCGGCGATCACCCGCGGGTACGGCACGGACTGTCGCTGGGCCTGCGGATCGGCGGCCGCCGACAGCGGCCCCGGCGCCGCGGGCCGCAGCACCACCGCGGTCACCTCGTACCGGTGGGCGCGCTGCTCCCGCACGGCCTCCCGCAGGGCCGCGTCCACCCGCGCCCCCGCCGTCCACCCCACCGCCGGTGCCACCAGCAGCAGGCAGAGCAGGGCCAGCAGCGCGGCCCACGCCTCCGCCCGGTCGGTCCTCCGGCACAGCGGATTGCGCCGCCACCGCCACACGCCCGTCGCCGCACGCACCGTCCGGCCACCCCCTTCGGCCTCGCCCCGATCCCCGGTCCCCGCACCCCCGTGCGGGGGTCGTGCCCCTCAGTCCAGGACCCGCACCGGATCGCCGACGCGCACCGTGCCGCGCGTCACCGGAACGAGGTTCTGTCCGAACACCAGTCGCTTTCCGAACCGGCGGTGCCGCCCCAGGGTGAACAGCGGTTCCTTGCCGCGCGCGGCGGTGGTCTGGTCCGTGGTGGTCACCACGCACCGGCCGCACTCGCGGGCCACCCGGAAGGTCACCTCGCCCACCGCGATCCGCCGCCAGCCGTCCTCCTGCCAGGGCTCGGCCCCGGCCACCACCACGTTGGGGCGGAAGCGGTTCATCGGCAGCGGTCCCTCGGCCGCGTGCGGGCCGCCCGCGATCAGGGAGTTCAGGGCCTCCAGCGAGGCGAGGGTGGTGACCAGCAGCGGATAGCCGTCGGCCAGGCTCACCGTCTCGCCGGGCAGGGCGAAATCGGGATCGACGGGCCGGCGGTGCTCGGGGGCGTCCAGGTGCACCAGGCGGACCTCCGTCCCCAGGTGGGCGCTCAGCCAGCGGTGCGCCGGCTCCGGGCCGAGCACCGTCTCCACCTTCTTGCCGAACAGCAGCACCGGGACGAGTTCCCCGCCCGCCTCCGCGGCGGGCGGCACCGGCACGGTCAGGGCCGGGAGTCCCGGTGCGGACAACTCCAGCCCGCCGCCCCCCAGCGGGCGGGCCGAAGCGAGCGCGAGCCGCGGACGGTCGCGCTGGGTCCACACCGTGCCGTCCGGGCCGGTCACCGCCCAGCGGCGGTCCCCGGACAGCCCCCAGGGCTCCACGTCCGCAGCCTCGGGGGAGACTCCCCCCAGGGCCTTCACGGGATGGACATGGAGCGCCTGGACACGCAAGTTGTTCATGGGGGCATGCTGCCACCGGGACCCGGCCCAGCGGCACCCCTCATCAGACCCGCCTCCCGCGCACCGTCAGTAGCCGCGCCCGGGGTAGGGGCGGTTGTACGGGTCCTCGTACGGGGCCGGGGCGGGCTGGGCGGGCGCCGGCCTCGGCGCGGCCGGTCGCATCGCCTCGTAGCCGCCGGGCGCCACCGGACGCATCGGCTGGGGCTGTGGGTACCCGCGGGGCGCCCCCATCTGCTGCGGCACGAACGGCGCCGGAGCGTGCTGGAGGGGCACCGGGGCCGCGGGGGCCAGCTGCTGCTGCGGGTAGGCGTGCCCGTAGGCCGGGGTGTGCTGCTGCTGGTACTGGTACGCCGGCGCGGGTGCGGAGGGGAGCGCCGGCAGGGCGGCGGGCAGAGCGGGCAAATGACTGCTCACGGCAGGCAGATGGCTGCTCATCGCAGGCAGATGACTGCTGCTCACCGAAGGTTCGTAGGCGGCGGGTACGCGGATCGGGGCGATCTGCGGGGTGCCGCGCTCGGCCACGAGGGAGTCGTAGATGGGGGTGTCCGGGAAGGAGGGCGCGGAGTAATAACCGCCGCCGTAAGACGCGCGGGGGGAGGTCATGCGACATAAGTTAAGCCCCCGGGTGCACGGGGTCCATACCGAGGGGCCCCCGACCCCGTTCTGACCAGCTTCTTCGCAGGTCGGCAACACCCTTGTCACCTGACGCGCGTGTGCACGTTTCGTCACCTCCGCCCCGTTCTGCGCCCACTCGTACCCGCGAGTAGAACCGTGCGGAACGGATCCGTCCGTGACCGGCACCCCGTCAGGTCGGCCCCCCCCGTCAGGTCGGCCGCGCGTACGTCCGCCCCTTCCACGCCGCACCCTGCCCCCGGTAGTGCCGCACCGCCGAGTCCACCGTCATCAGCAGGTACAGCAACGCCGTCAACGGGAGGAGCGGGGCCGTGAGCGGGGGCTGCCGGTAGTAGCGCAGCATCGGCAGGTAGCTGGCCGCCATCAGCGCCCAGGCCGCCCCGCCCGCCCACGCCGCCGCCCCGGCGCCCGACGACAGGCCGACCACCAGGGCCACCGGCGGCACCAGGTACACCAGGGCCAGCCCGACCACCGTCCCCAGCAACAGCAGCGGGTTGTGGCGCAGCTGCGCGTACGCGCTCCGCGACACCATCCGCCACAGCTCCCCGAGCCCCCGGTAGGGCCGGACGCTCTCCACCCGGTCGGCCAACCCCAGCCAGATCCGTCCGCCCGAGTCCCGCACCGCCCGTGCCAGCGACACGTCGTCGATCACGGCCTGCCGGATCCGGTCGGGCACCCCGGCCCGTTCCGCGGCCGCCGTCCGCAACAGCACGCAGCCGCCGGCCGCGGCGGCCGTCCGCCCGCCCGGCCGGTTCACCCACCGGAAGGGGTACAGCTGAGCGAAGAAGTACACGAAGGCGGGCACGATCAGGCGCTCCCACCCGGAGGCCACTCGCAACCGGGCCATCTGCGAGACCAGGTCCAGATCGGCGGAGCGGGCCGCCGCCACCAGCTCCCGCAGGCTGTCCGGTTCGTGGGCGATGTCCGCGTCGGTCAACAGCAGGTACTCCGGCGCCCCGACCGGACAGGACCGGGCCAGCGCGATCCCGTGCCGCAGCGCCCACAGCTTCCCCGTCCACCCCGCCGGCGGCTCCCCGGGCGAGACCACCCGCAGCGGCAGTCCGTCGCCCGCCGCGGCCAACCGCACCGCCAGCTCCCCGGTGCCGTCGGTGCTGCCGTCGTCCACGAGGATCACCTCGGCCCGCCCCGGATAGTCCTGGGCCAACAGCGTGGGCAGGCTCCGCGGCAGCACCTCCGCCTCGTCCCGGGCCGGGACCACCACCGCCACCGAAGGCCAGACCTCCGGCGCGGTCCGCGGCGGCAGTCGCACGTCCGTGCGCCAGAACATGCCGCGCGCCAGCAACAACCAGATCCAGACGGCCAGGGACAGGAGCGCGGTCACCGTGAGGAGGCTCATCCGTCGCAGTCTGCACGACCGGCGCCGCCGCGTCCCGGGGCCCGCACGGCGTGTTCCCGCCCGGTCCGCCCGCCACCGCGCGCCCCGCCGCGTCCGGTACGACGGAATCCGGCCGGGGACGGCCCGCGCGCACCCGGTCCGGGGCGACCGTCCCCGGTCGGGCCGGGCTCGTCGATTAAAGTGACCGGGTGAAGATCGCTCTGATGGACTCCGGAATCGGCCTGCTCGCAGCGACCGCCGCGGTGCGCCGACTGCGGCCCGACGCCGATCTGGTGCTCTCCTCCGACCCCGACGGCATGCCCTGGGGCCCCCGCACCCCGGAGGACCTGACGGCGCGCGCTCTGCGCGTGGCCCGCGCCGCCGCCGCGCACCGCCCGGACGCCCTCATCGTGGCCTGCAACACCGCCTCCGTGCACAGCCTCGACGCCCTGCGCGCCGAGCTGGAGCCGACGATCCCCGTCATCGGCACGGTGCCCGCCGTCAAGCCCGCCGCGGCCGCCGGCGGCAAGGTGGCGATCTGGGCCACCCCCGGCACCACCGGCAGCCCGTACCAGCGCGACCTCATCGACCGGTTCGCGGCCCGCGCCGAGGTCACCGAAGTGCCGTGTCCCGGCCTCGCCGACGCCGTGCAGTGGGCCGACGACGACGGCATCGCCCGCACCGTGGCCGCCGCCGCGGCCCTCACCCCGACCGACGTCACCGACCTGGTCATCGGCTGCACCCACTACGAGCTGGTCGAGGAGCCGATCCGGGCCGCGCTGCGCGCCCGCACCGGCGGCCCGCTGCCCGTCTTCCACGGCTCCGCAGGGGCCGTCGCCGCGCAGGCGCTCCGCCGGATCGGCGCCCGGCCCGACCCGCAGGCCGCCCCCACCGGCGGGCTGACCGTGCTGCTCAGCGGCCGGGAATCGGCGTTGCCCGCGGAGGTCCTGCACTACGCGGACGGCCGCCTGCTGACGGCCGCGCCCGTCCACGGCTGAGCGCTCCCCGCCGGGAGCCCGCCCGGAGCCCGTCCGGCCGCGCGGAGCGTACCCGCCCCGGCCCCGGAGGCGGCCCGCCCGGCGGGTTTTCCTCCGTGCGGCGCACGTGCCGTGCCGGCGGCCCGCCCGCTGAGTACGCTGCCTGACATGAGGGACCTTTCCCCCGGCACCGGCCCGGCCCTCTGGTCCGGCCGTGCCACCAATCGCGCGCAGTGGGTGCTCGCCATCGCGGGCGCCGCCTTCCTGGCCCTCGGGGTCGAACTGGCCGTCGTGTCCGCCTGGACCACCGGCCTGGTCGCCCTGGTCATGGCGGTCGTCGGCTGCACGGCCGCGGGCCTGCTGATCCTGTACGGCACCCTGGCCTTCGTCCACGTCGCCGTGACCGTGGACGACGAGGCCATGGAGGTCCGGTGCGGGCACATGGGCCTGCCCCGGCGCCGGATCCGGCTCTCCGACATCGCCTCCGCCGAGTTCGAACCCCGCGTCACCCCCCGCCACTGGGGCGGCTGGGGCTACCGCTGGCGTCCGGAGAAGGGCACCGCCGTCGTGGTCCGCCGCGGTGAGGGCCTGGTCCTCCGGCTCGGCGACGGCCGCACCTTCACCGTGACCGTGGACGACGCGGAGACCGCCGTCCGCGTCATCCGGGACCGGCTCCTCGCCCTGCACCCGCCCCGACCCGCCTGACGCCGACCCCGCCCCGCCGGCCCTGTCCCGGGGCCCCGTCCGGGGTCCCGGGGAACCGGCACAGGAGGGCGTCGTACACTCCGCCAATGAGCAGCGTCACCCCCAGCACAGCGCCCCGGCCCACCGCAGCCGCCCCCCGCGACCTGCGGCGCAGGCTCCGCGGCGGTGCCGACGCCCTGCTCGCGGCCCTGGCCGGCGTCCTGCTCTACCTCAGTTTCCCGCCCCGCCCCCTGTGGTGGCTGGCGGTCCCCGCCCTGGCGCTGCTGGCCCACACCCTGTACGGCAGGCGCCCGCGCGCCGCCTTCGGTCGGGGGCTGCTCGCCGGGCTCGGCTTCCTGCTGCCGCTGCTGGTGTGGACGGGCGAGGAGGTCGGGCCGGTGCCGTGGCTGGCCCTCACCTTCGTCGAGGCCCTGTTCATCGCCCTCGGCTGCGTCGGGATCGCCCTGGTCACGCGGCTGCCGCTGTGGCCGGTGTGGGCCGCCGCGGTGTGGGTGGCCGCCGAGGGGCTGCGGGCCCGGGTCCCCTTCGGCGGGTTCTCCTGGGGCAAGCTCGCCTTCGGTCAGGCCGACGGGGTGTTCATCCCCCTCGTCGCGCTCGGCGGCACGCCCCTCGCGGGCTTCGCCGTCGCCCTGTGCGGGTTCGGCCTGTACGCGCTGCTGCGCCTGGCCCGCGACACCCGCCGCTTCTCCGCCGTCGCCGCACTGACGGTGGTCCTGCCGATCGCGGCGGGCCTGGCGGCCCGTCCCCTCGTGGACGCCTCCGCCGAGGACGGCACCGCCACCGCGGCCGTCATCCAGGGCAACGTCCCCCGGGCCGGTCTGGACTTCAACTCCCAGCGCCGGGCCGTCCTCGACAACCACGCCCGGCGCACCGAACAGCTCGCCGCCGACGTGGCGGCGGGCCGGGTCCCGCACCCCGACTTCGTGGTGTGGCCGGAGAACTCCTCCGACCTCGACCCGTACACCAGCCCCGACGCCTACGAGGTCATCGACCGGGCCGTGAAGGCCATCGGCGTGCCCGTGTCCGTCGGCGCGGTCCTCGCCCCCGAGACCGGCCCGCTGCGGAACACGCAGATCCTGTGGGACCCGGTGCACGGCCCCACCGCCACCTACGACAAGCGGCAGATCCAGCCGTTCGGCGAGTACATCCCGATGCGCTCGGTCGCCCGCTTCTTCAGCTCGGACGTGGACCGGGTACGACGGGACTTCGGCCCCGGCGACAAGCCCGGCGTGTTCGCGATGGCGGGCACCCGCGTCGGCCTGGTCACCTGCTACGAGGCCGCGTTCGACGGCCGGGTCCGCGACACCGTCCGGGCGGGCGCCCAGGTCATCTCGGTGCCCAGCAACAACGCCACCTTCGGCCGGACCCAGATGACCTACCAGCAGCTCGCCATGGACCGGGTACGGGCCGTGGAACACGGCCGGACCGTGCTCGTCCCCGTCACCAGCGGGGTCAGCGCCGTGATCCGGCCGGACGGCCGGGTCGTGCGGCAGACGGAGATGTTCGTGCCGGACGCGCTGGTCGCCGAGGTGCCGCTGCGCTCCTCGCTGACTCCCGCCACCCGCCTCGGTCCCGTCCCCGAGTACGCCCTGTTCGCCCTGGCCGCCGCCCCCCTGGCCTGGCTCGTGTACGGCGCGTGGCGGGACCGCCGTCGCCGGTCCGCATAGGGTCGGGTCCATGGCCACGCCCGAGTTCATCCGACGCCTCCGCGCCACCGCCGGACACCAACTGCTCCTGCTGCCCGGGGTCACCGCCGTGGTCTTCGACGGGACGGGGGAGCGGGTCCTGCTCGGCCGCCGCGCCGACACCGGCGGCTGGTCGGTGATCGGGGGCATCGCCGAACCGGGGGAGCAGCCCGCCACCACCGCCGTGCGCGAGGTGTACGAGGAGACCGCCGTCCGGTGCGTGCCCGAACGCGTGGTGCTGGTGCAGCAGCTGCAGCCCGTCACCTACGCCAACGGCGACACCTGCCAGTACATGGACATCACCTTCCGCTGCCGGGCGATCGGAGGCACTCCCCGGGTCAACGACGACGAGTCGCTGGAGGTGGCCTGGTTCCCGCTGGGGGAGCTGCCGCCGCTGGAGGAGTTCGCCTCGGAGCGGATCCGGCGGGCCCTGGACGACCTGCCCACCTGGTTCGAGCCCGTCCCGTCCTGACCGTCCCGTCCTGATCGTCCCGGCCCCGGGGCGGGGACGCGCGGGGCGGACGCCCCCCGCGGCCCGGCGGGCGGGTCAGCCGCCGGAGACGGCGGCCCGCCGGTACAGCTCCAGGGCGGCCCCGCCCAGGACGGCGCTGTAGGAGACCTCGGGGACGGTGCCGCCGCCCTCGTGGCCGCCGAGCACCCCCGCCAGCTTGCCCGAGGCCGTCAGCCACGGGCTGCCGCTGGTGCCGCCGCTCAGCGCCGGACAGTCGATCTCCCGCTGCGTACCGCTCCACAACCGGGTGGTGTTCGTGCAGGTCAAGGGGGACTCGCGGGAGGCCGGGTAGCCGACCACCGTGACGGCCACCCGGTCCGACTGGGCGGCCTGGAGGGGGAACCCGCCCAGTACGTCCTCGATCTCCCGGCCGTCCACCGGGGCCACCGTCGCGAAGCCGATGTCGGTGTCCGGGTCCTCCGCGGACTCCCAGGACGGGGCCGTGTACGCGGCCGTGACCCGCCACAGCCCGTACGGGGCCTCACCGTCCCGGTAGCCGGGCGCGAACCAGGTCTCCTGCGGCCGTTCCAGGCAGTGCGCGGCGGTGGCGATGAGGTTGCGGTCGTCGCTGCGGACCACCGAGGCGGTGCAGAAGTGCCCGCCGTCGGCCCCGCCCAGGAACAGCGCCCCCACCCGGTCGTTGCGCGCGCCGGCCGGCGCCCCGCCGGTCACGCCGAGCGGCAGCGGGGCCGAGAGGGCCGGTTCCCCGGTGGCGGCGACGAGGGCGGCCAGGGCCGCGGTGGCGACGACCGCGCGGGCCGCGGACCGCAGCCGCGCGGTCGGACGGAGGAGCATGCGGTGGATCATGCACCGAAGGTGCGCCCCGAGGCTATGGCCCGAGCCCGGTTCCGCCTGAGAATCCCCTGTGAATCCGGGTGGCGGCCGGCTCCGGGGCGCGCGGCTCCCCTGCGACAGCGGCCCCGACCTGCGCGACACTCGTAGGAAGACCGTGGGTCCATCGCGTCCGAGGGGTCGGATCGTGCACGACGTGCCGTTGTGGCTGTGGTTGGTGTTCGTCGCCACCGTGGTGGTGTCGCTGACGGTCGATCTCCTGGCGCACCGCAAGGCCCATGTGATCGGCTTCCGCGAGGCCGCCGTGTGGAGCTGCGTGTGGGTGGGGCTGGCCGTGGCCTTCGGGGCCCTGGTCTTCCGGGTCGTCGGTTCGACCGCGGGGGTGGAGTACACGACGGCCTGGCTGCTGGAGAAGAGCCTGTCGGTCGACAACCTCTTCGTGTTCGCGCTGATCTTCGGCTACTTCCGGGTGCCGCGGGCCTACCAGCACCGGGTGCTGTTCCTCGGGGTGCTGGGCGCCCTGCTCTTCCGCGGGGTGTTCCTCGCCGCCGGTGTGGCGGTGGTCAGCCGTTTCACCGCGGTCCTGTTCGCCTTCGCGGCGGTGCTGTTCTACAGCACGTACAAGATCCTGAAGGGGGAGGAGGACAGCTTCGACCCGGGGCGCAGCCTGGCCGTGCGGCTGCTGCGGAAGGTCGTGCCGGTCCGGGACGAGTACGCGGGCACCCACTTCTTCGTCAAGGAGGCGGGGAAGCGGGTGGCGACCCCGCTGCTGGCGGTGGTCGCCGCGATCGAGGCCGCCGACCTGGTCTTCGCCGTGGACAGCGTGCCGGCGGTGCTGGCCGTGAGCAGCGACCCCTTCATCGTCTACACCAGCAACGCCTTCGCGATCCTGGGCCTGCGGGCCCTGTACTTCCTGCTGGCCGGGCTGCTCGACCGGTTCCACTACCTCAGCAAGGGGCTGGCGTTCATCCTCGCCTTCATCGGCGTGAAGCTCCTGCTCCAGGCCTCGCACGAGACGATCAGCACCTCGATCCCCGAGATCCCCTCCCTGGTGAGCCTGGCGGTCATCGCCACCGTCCTGGCCGCCTCCGTGGTCCTCAGCCTGCTCCGTCCCCCGCCGGTGGACCCGGGGGAGACGGACGGGGACCGAGTCGGGGACACGGGCGAAGACGGGGGCGGGGACACGGGTGGGGACGGGGAGGGCACGGCCGGAGACGAGCCTCCCGACCGACCTTCAATAGGGGGCAAAAGGGACTTAAAGTAATGGTATGGACAGTGAACGGAAGGCCACGGCGCCCCCACCGCCCGGATTCGTCTGCCGTACCTGCGGACAGCCCGTGCAGGCCGTCGTGGAACGCCACAAGACCATGGGCGTCTACGTCCCCACCTGGACCGCCGGCCCCTGCCACCACCCGGACTGCGGCCGGTACGTCCCCGAGCAGGTCCCCGTCACCTCGGTGCGCGGCGCCGTCTGGAAGGAACTGACCGGCTGGTCCCCCGACCGCTGACCGGCCCGCCCGTCACCGCCCGGAGCGCTCCGCCACCTGCTCGTACAGGGCCACCCGGCGGCCCCGGGAATCCTCCTGCGACAGCATCCGGAAGTGCTCCGCCAGCACCCGCAGCTTGACCCGGTCCCGGGCGTTGGGAGACCTGCGCACCCCGTCCGAGACGTCCGTTACCAGCAGGATCCGCTGCCGCGCCAGCATCCGCGCGCGCAGCGGACCCCCGTCCGTCTCCACGCCCTTCAACGTCCCCGACACCACCGGACTGCGCTCCAACGCGATGTCGGCCACCCCCGTGAACTCCTCCGGGCACACCAGCGCCGTGTCCCGCCGGGCCGCCGGCAGGAACAGCACCGCGTCCCCCGGCGCCTTCAACTGGCCCACCAGCGAGGCCGCGGCCACCACGTCGTCCACACGGCTCCCCGGCTCCCGCTTCGCCCGCTCCAGCGGCAGCGTCCCCAGCAGCGCCGCCCCCGCCAGCACCGGCACGACCAGCACCGCCGTGCCCCGCGGGCCCCGCCGCCGCGTCCCGCGCACCGCCGCCCCCAGCGCCCCGCCCACCAGCACCGCCAGGCCGAGCAGGCTGAACAGCACGTACCGGTCCAGGTACAAGGGCTTCACCAGGGAGGCCGCCAACAGCCCCAGCTGCGGCACGGCCAGCAGCGGCAGCCCCACCGACACCGGGGTCAGCCGACCCGGCCGGGCCGGTCGCACCAGCGCGCAGGCCCCGCCCGCCGCCAGCAGCACCACCGGGGCGATCAACGTGTGCCAGGTCGTCGGCGCGATCCACGACACCTGACCGGACTGGCCCCGACTGAACAGCACCAGCGGCAGCGCCCCCACCACCGCCGCGCCCGCGGCCACGGCCCACCGCCGCACCACCGCCCGCCCCGGCCGCACCCAGGCCAGCGTCACCGCGTGCGCCACCGGCACCAGCAGCGAGAACCAGTTCAGCAGCGCGCAGCACAGCAGCGCCGCCCCGTACGCCGCCCACGTTACGGCCCGCCCGGGAGCCGGCCCGCCCGTCCCGGACCCCGCGGCCTCCCCCAGGATCCGCACCAACAGCCAAGACGCCACCGCGGCCCCGGCCAGGACCAGCGCGTACGGCCGTCCCTCCTGGGCGTAGAACTGCACCGCCGGCAGCAGCGCCAACGTGAGCCCGGCCGCGAGCCCCGCCCAACGCCCGGCCAGGCGGGCGGTCGTCACCGCCACCAGGCCCGCCGCCGCGGAGGCCGCCAGCACCGACGGCAGCCGCAGCGTGGTCGTACTGTCCCCGAACACCTCGAAGAGACCGTGCATGATCAGGTAGTACAGCCCGTGCACGGCGTCCACCTGACCCAGCATGTGCCAGATCTGCGGCACCGTCCGCAGTGCCGTCTGCCAGGTCGCGGCCTCGTCCCGCCACACGCTGTGCCCCCGTGACAGCCCCCACAGCCCGAGCACCAGCAGGAACACCGCCGGGACCAGCGGCACCGCGAGGGCGCGCCACCGGTCGGGACGGCGGGGAACGGGGCGGTCGGGCGCGGAAGGCAGGGGCGGCATGGGACTTTCGCGGCGGGAGAGGGCGGCGCAGGCGCCGGCCGCGCCCCCGCGGCCGCCCCGGACGGGCGGCCGCGTCTATAGACGGAACGGCGGGCCCGCGGGTTGCCCGTTGTGCACCACGTCACTGAGAGCGCCCGCCCCGACCCGCCTAGCCTCGCCCCACACGCAAGGACAAGGGGTGGCAACGGTGCACAGCAACGGCTGGCTGATCCACGACTACCGCGAGGGCGACCTCGCCGCGGTGGTCCATCTGATCGACACCACGGCCGAGCTCGGCCAGGAATCCGTGTACTCCCTCGCCGAGTGCATCAGCGCCCTCACGAGCCGCCAGCCCGCCGTGGTCGCGGTGCACCAGGGCGTCCCCATCGGCGCGGCCCTCGCGCACGTCGCCGGCGAACGCGCCTGGGTGATGCGGATCGCCATCAACTCCGGCTGGCGCGGCCGCGGCCTGGCCAGCGCCCTCCTGGTGGAACTGGAACGCCGCCTCATCGCCGCCCACGTCAGCAAGATCGCCTACGTGCTGCCCGAGGAGGACCTGCTCGGCGAGGGCCTCCTCAACGCCGGCTACACCCGCCAGCCCGCCGTGGCCTACTTCGAGAAGACCGAACCCCTCCACGGCCCCGCCGCCGGCGTCCTCGACGAACTCGGCGGCCGGCTCCTCCCCGGCGGCCTGTGGGCGGGCGTCGCCGGCATGGAACGGGAGAAGGACCTCATCGAACGCCGGGTCGTGCTGCCCCTCGCCGAACCCGAACGGGCCGCCCAGCACGGGGTCCGGCCCCCGCGCTCCATCGCCCTCTTCGGGCCGCCCGGCACCGGCAAGACCACCTTCGCCCGGGCCATCGCCTCCCGCCTCGGCTGGCCCTTCGTGGAGCTCCTGCCCTCCCGCCTCGCCGACGAGGGGAACCTCGCGGCCGCCCTGCGCACCGCGTTCGCGCGGATCGCGGAGCTGGAGCGCGTCCTCGTCTTCATCGACGAGGTCGAGGAGATCGCCCCCGTCCGCACCGAACCCGCCCGGCCCGGCGGGGTGCACGGGGTCACCAACGAACTCCTCAAGCTGATCCCCGGTTTCCGCGAGGGCGACGAACGGCTGCTGGTCTGCGCCACGAACTCGATCCGTTCCCTGGACCCGGCCTTCCTGCGGCCCGGCCGCTTCGACTACCTGATCCCCATCGGCACCCCCGACGAGGCCGCCCGGTCGGCGATCTGGTCCCGCTACACGGCGGGCCGGCCGGACGTGGACGTGGCCGCGCTGGTCGCGGCGAGCGAGATGTTCTCCCCGGCGGACATCGAGCACGCGGCCCGCATCGCGGCGCAGGTCTCCTTCGAACGGGACCTGGAGTGGGCGGGACCCCGGAGCGGGGCCCCGGACCGGCCGGGTGCCACCACCGAGGACTACCTCGCCGCGGTCGCGGGCGGCCGGCCCACCGTCACCCCGGAGGCGCTGGAGGAGTTCGAGGCGGACATCTCCGCCCACGCCCGGGCGTGACGGCCGTCCGGGCCCGACGGCGGCCCGGTCCCGTGCCCGGACCGGGCCCGCCGCCGGCGGGAGGGTGGGCCCGCAGCACTCCCCAAAGCACTGCGGGCCTTCCGCGCCGAAGGGTGCCGGCGCGGAACGCCGCGTTCCGTTGGGGTGTGTCGCCGGCTGGAACGCGGTCGCCTCGACCGCCGCGGAAGCGGTTCGGCGCCTCCGCTGCGGTACGTTCCGATTCAACCCGCCGGGCCGGGACCCGCGCTTCGGCCGCCCGGCCCCTCCTCGCTCCTCCGTCCGACGGGTTCGCGCCGGACCCCGCCCGGCCGTCCGGCCGGTGTCCGGAGGGCCCGCCCGACCGGGCCGTCCGACCCCGCCGGAAGGCCCCGCGGCGGGCGCGCCGGAGGTCGGGTCGACGGTCTCGCGGCGGGCGCGCCGGCGGGGCGGACACGGGTTCCGGGAGGCGCCGCCGGGGCGGTGACCGGCCGGCGCCGGTGGACTAGGGTCGGGGCGGGAGCGGGCCCGGGACCGGGCGCACGGAGGGGAGCGGCATGGGGTTCGCGGTGTTCGTCACCCTGCCCGGACTGGCGATCCTGCTGACGCTGATCGCCTTCCTCGACTTCGCCCTGGCCCGCGCCGGGCGCGCCGGTCTCCTGCCCTGGCGGTGGGGCGGCAACGGCGGTCAGGTGTCCGCCACCGGCTTCGAACAGCTGCACGCGAGCTTCTCCCCGGGCAAGCAGCACGAACTGCGCGAGCGCCGCAGCTCCCTGGTCATGCGCGACGACGAGGAGGACGGCGCCCCGCCCCGGACGCGGGTGGACCTCGACGGCGGCACGGCCGTCATCCGGGTCCCGGGCGAGCGGCCCTGACCGGGCCCCGTGCCCGGCCGGTGCCCGGACCCCGCCCGGAGGCGGTCGGGGGCGTGCTCAGGGGCAGCGGTAGGTGAATCCGGCCGAGGCCGTCCGCGGGGCCGGGCCGAGGAGCTCCAGGGTGGCCCGGGCCCGGTAGGTGCCCTCGCCGCGGAAGGTCCACAGCAGGTTCAGCCGGGTCTCGCGCCGCCCCTGCGGGACCCGCTCGGTCAGCTCCGCCGACCGGCCGCCGTCGCTGCGCGCCCACCGGTAGCGCAGGGTGCCGGGCCGCCCGTCGGTCCGCACCACGGCGACCACCCGGGCCGCCGTGTCACAGGCCGGACCCGCCGGATCGGTCCGCACCTCCACGGCGGTCACGCGCAGCACCGGACCGAACCGCTGCCAACTCAGGTAGCCGAGCACCGCGAGCAGGACGAGCAGGGCCAGGGCGTACCGGCGCAGCCCGGCGCCCCGGCGCCGCCGGCGTACGGGGACGGGCGGCCGCGGCGGGGCGCCGTGCCAGCGGGCCAGGGTGCCCGGTCCCGCCGGCCGGGCGGCCGCCGCCGCGGTCACCCCGGGACCGAAGCGCAGCACGGAACCCTCCACCCGGTCGGGCATCACCGGGGTCGGCGCGGACTCCCGGAGGGTGGTCGCGATCCCGGGAGTCGGGTCGGGTCCCGGCGGGGCGGTGGCCCGTACGGTCCCGGGGTGCGGGGTGTCGAACCAGTGGCTGCCGAGCACCGTGGCGCTGTACCCGGACTCCGAGGTGTCCCCGGACGCCCGGTCCGGGTCCGGGGGTGCGGCCTCCGGGACGACGGGCACGCCCCGGGGGACGGTGTCCGCCACCGGGTCGGGCACGGTGGTCGCGGTGGTGGTGTCCGGGTCGGGTTCGGGGTCGCGGGCGAAGGGGACGCGGGGATCGCTCATGAGATCGTGCACCGCCTGACGAAGAGCTGCTGTACCGAGGAGCCGTTGCCCGCGGCGGGCCGCGTGGTGGCGCGGACCGACCAGTAGCAGCCGTTCCCGGAGAAGGAGTGGGACACCGTCAGCGGGCCCTCGCCGTACGGATGGGACTCCGAGCCCTCCGGGCTGCCCGGCCCCCCGCTCTCGTCGGAGGTGAACCACTCCAGCGTGACGGTGACCGCCCCCGCGGCCCCCGTGCCGGCCCGGCTGGACCGGCGGGAGTCGGCGGCCTCCCGGGTCACCGTGACCACGGCCTCGCCGGTGGTCACCCCGGTCTGCCGGAAACCGCTCACCTCCACCGAGCGGACCCGGGGCTCCGGCACCGGGGGTTCCGTGGTGGGCGGCGGGCTGACGGGCGGTCGGGTCACCGACCGGGTCGGGGTGGGCGTGGCGCTCCACGAGGGAGTCCACGACGGGCTCGGCGAAGGCGTCCACGAGGGGGTCGGGGACGGCGTCCACGAGGGGCCGGGATCCGGGCTCCCGGTCGGGGTCGGCGTGGGACCGGTCGGGTACGGGGCCTCGGGGGTCGGGGAGGCCGAGGGGACCGGCCCGGTCGCGGTCCCGGTGGGGGACGGGCCGGGCCCCGCGCTGGTGGTCGCGAAGGAGCTGACGGCGGCCCGCCCGCCGGGCTCGCCGCCCGCCGCCTGCGTGGCCAGCACCAGCACGGCCCCCGCCACGGCGGCCGCGCCCGCCGCGAACAGGCCCCGCCGGCCCGGCCACCAGCCGCCCGGGTCCGTGCCGTCCGTCGGGCCGGACGCCAGCTCGGTCTCGGCGAGGGAGGTGGTGCCGGCCGCGGCGCCGCCCTGGGCCGAGGGGAAGAGCAGCGGCAGCAGGGCCGCCAGGGCGGCGAGCCGGCGCTGTCCCCGCTCCTCCCAGTCCGGCCCGTACGCGTGCCGGGCCACGCCCTCCAGCTCGGCCACGAAGACCTCGGCGTTCTCCGGCCGGTCCCTGGGGGACTTGGCCAGACCGCGCAGGATCAGCGGCCGGACGGGCTCCGGGGCGGCGTCCGCCGGCACCGGGGCCTCGATGTGCTGGAGGGCCAGCTCGGCGAAGTTCTCCCCGGCGAATGGCTTCCGGCCGGTCAGGCACTCGAAGAAGACGGCCGTCGCCGCGTACACGTCGGCGGCGGGCGAGGCCGGGCCGCCGCGCCACTGCTCGGGCGCCATGTACGCGGGCGTACCGGCCACGCCGGGGGTGGTGCCGCGGCCCGCCGCGATCCCGAAGTCCACCAGCTTGGAGGTGCCGTCGGCGGCCACGAGCACGTTCTCCGGCTTGTAGTCCCGGTGCACCACCCCCGCCCGGTGCGCGGCGACCAGCCCCAGCAGGGACCCCTTGAGGACCGCGAGGGCGGGCTCGGGGCCGGTGCCGCCCTCCTGCGCCAGCAGGGCGCGCAGGGCGATCCCGTCCACCAGCTCCATCACGATCGCGGCCCCGTCGGGGGCCTCGACGTACTCGTACAGTCCGACCACGTACGGCGACCGCAGGCCGCCCAACAGCCGGGCCTCGCGCCGGAACTCGGCGACGAAGGCCGGATCCCGGCGCAGCCGCTCGCTCAGGTACTTCACCGCCACGGGAACGCCGGTGGCCCCGTGCACGGCGAGCACCACCCGACCGCTGCCGCCCGACCCGAGCTCCCTGGTCTCCGTGTAGCCGGGGACCGTCCACGCGTTCATCTCGCCCCCCTGGGCGGGTCGCCCCGCCGTGCCGTGTCAGCCGTTCCCGTCGCACCCCTGCAGACACGATTCCCGCCATGTCCGGTTCCCGCACACCGGGGCGGGCACGGCTTCCGGGAGTCGGTGGGCGGAGCGGGGCCCGGCCCGGCGTCGGAGGGGACGGGGCCGGGCCGTGGGCGGAGGGCGGGTCAGTCGGCGGCGGCCAGTCGCTCGCCGAGGCGTTCCAGGAAGGCGAACTGGGCGGCCACCACCCGGCCGCGGGCCTCCTCGGGGGTGAACCAGGCCACCCGGTCCAGCTCGGGGAACTCCCCGAACCGCCCGGAGTGCGGGGGCCATTCCATGGTGAAGGTGCCCGGCCGCATCAGCTCCGGGTCGAAGTCCGCGGCCACCGCCCACACGGTCACCAGCTTGCCGTTCTTCTGCCGGACCTCACCCAGCGGCAGGTACGGCCCCGGCGGCGGGGCCGCCCCCAACTCCTCCTCGAACTCCCGCAGCGCCGCGGCCTGCGGCTGCTCCTCGGGCCCGTACTCGCCCTTGGGGACCGACCAGGCGCCCTCCTCCCGGTGCTCCCACAGGGGGCCGCCCATGTGCCCGAGCAGCACCTCCAGCTCCCCGTTCCCGGCCCGCGCCCGGTACAGCAGCAATCCGGCGCTCCGCTTCTGCGTCCGTTCCTGTCCGCTCATCCCCGCAGCATGCCCGGGCCCCGCACACCCCCGGAAGCCGCCCCGCGGAACGACCGGACCGCGACCGGAGGGCGACCGGCCGGGGACGGTCGCAGAGGGGGCGGCCGGATCGTACGCGGGGCCGGCCCGGCCGGGCCTTTCCGGGAAGATCGTTCCCGCCGAGGATGGAGCCCCCGGGGCCGCCACCGGCGCCCGGACCCGTCACGAGACCCACCTCGGAGGAGACGTCATGGCCCTGGAGATGCGCGAACGCTGCGAGCGGTGCGGCACCGCGGAACTGCCCGCGGAGGCCGCCGCCCGCATCTGCTCGTACGAGTGCACGTACTGCGTGCCCTGCGCCGACGCGATGGCGGACGCGTGCCCCAACTGCGGCGGGGAGCTCGTCGCCCGCCCGCGCCGGTTGCCCGCCTCCTCCGTCTGAGCACCGCCTCCGCCTGCCCACCGCGTCCGTCCGAGCACCGGGTTCGTCCGACGCGACGCCCGGGCCCGGGCACCCGACCCTGGCGCGCCCGGGCGGCGTTCGGTCCGCCGGCGGTCAGTGGGGGTGCGGGCCGCCGTGGTGCACCGGACCGTGCGCGGCGGCGCAGTGGCCGGGGTCCTCGGCCCGGGCCCCGCTGCCCACCGTCAGCAGCACCTCGGGGGCGTGGTCGACCTGGAGGGTGGTGTGCCCGATGCCGTACTCCTGGCGCAGCAGGGACTCCAGGTCGCGGCGGACGGCGTGGCAGTCGCCCGCCGGAGCCACCAGGACGTGCGCGGACAGGGCCGCCTCGCCCGAGGTGATGGTCCAGATGTGCAGGTCGTGGACCTCCGCCACCAGGTCGCGGCCCGCCAGCCTGTCCCCGACCGCGTCCGGGTCGAGGTGCGCGGGCGCCGCCTCCAGGAAGATCCGTCCGGACTCGCGCACCAGCCCGTACCCGGCCCGCAGCATCAGCACCACCACGACCAGGGTGGCGATGGCGTCGGCGCGGGCGAAGCCCGTGGTCATGACGACCAACCCGGCCACGGCGGTGCCGATGAAGGCGTAGAGGTCGTTCAGGACGTGCTGGAAGGCTCCCTCCACCGCGAGGGAGGAGCGGTTCGCCTTCGAGATGCACCAGGCGGCGGCGACGTTCACCACGATCCCGGCGAGCGCCGTCACCAGCACCAGACCGCCCTCGACCTCCGGCGGGTCGAACAGCCGGCGGACCGCCTCGTAGCCGAGCCAGGCCCCGAGCAGCAGCAGCGTCAGCCCGTTGGCCTGGGCGGAAAGTATCTCCGCCCGCTTCAGCCCGTAGGTGAAGCCGCCCTTCGCCGGCCGCGCGGCCAGCCGCATGGCGATCAGGGCCAGCACGATCGACACGGCATCGGTCAGCATGTGCGCCGCGTCGGAGATCAGGGCCAGGGACCGGGCGAGGACGCCGATGACGACCTCGACGGCCATGAACGAGGTGATCAGCACCAGGGCGATGGTCAGCCAGCGGCGGTCGGCGTCCGCGGACACCCCGTGCGCGTGCCCGCCGTGCCCGTGCCCGCCGTGGCCGTGGCCGTCGTGCTCGTGCGCCCCGCGGCCCTGCCGGCCGCGCCCGTGCCCTGGCCCGTCCCCGTGCCGGTCCTCGTGCCCGTCCCCGGACGCGTGCCGGTGGCCGTGATCGGTCCCGGGCCGGCCGGTCCGTGCGGCGCTCGGCGCGGTCCGGGTCGTACGGACGGTCCCCCCGTCCTCCTCCTGCGGGTGCCCGCCGCCCCCGTCCCGACCCTCACCGCTCCTGCCGTGCGCGTGGTCCTGCGCGCCCATGACGCCCCCGCAATCCGTTCGAAAGCCATCCGCTGACGCACGCAGTGAAGCGCAGCCCGAGCGCCTTGGCAAAGGCTGCACCGGTGACCGTTGTCATTACGGTTAACATCCTTCTGACCTGCGACGATGCCGGAGCGGTAGGATCGTGGGAAAATCTGCTCATGGTTCGGCAGCAGGGCGCGCCCACCGCGCCCGAGCTCTTCCTGGACACCGACTCGGGCACCACGCTCATCCGCCCGGGCCGGACCTACCACGTCGGCCGGGACCCCCTCAGCGAGATCGTCCTCGACGACGCGCGGGTCTCCTGGCACCACGCGGTCCTGCGCCCCGAGGGCGACCACTGGACCCTGGAGGACGAGGACAGCACCAACGGCACCTACGCCGACGGGCAGCGCATCCACGCCTGGGACGTCGGCCCCGGCAGCGTCCTCCACTTCGGCAGCCCCGCCGACGGCCCCCGCGCCCTGCTCCGCGACGGCACCCCCGCCCCGCCGCCCCCGGCCGCCCGCGCCGCCCGCCCCTCGGCCGTCCTCCACCCCGGACTGACCGGCACCTTCCGCAGCCCCGCCAGCGTGCGACCGCTGGACGCCCGCACCGTCTGCCGGATCGGCCGGGCCCCCGACAACGACCTCGTCATCGACGACCTGGTGGTCTCCCGCCGACACGCCGAACTCGTCCCCGCCGACGGCGGCGGCTACGAGATCGTCGACCTGGGCAGCCACAACGGCACCTACCTCAACGGAGCCCGCGTCACCCGCGCCCCCCTCGCCGAGGGCGACATCGTCGGCATCGGACACAGCGCCTTCTCCCTCGCCGGCGGCCACCTCCAGGAGTACGTGGACACCGGCGACGTCTCCCTCGACGTCCAGGACCTCGCCGTCGCCGTGGACCACGGCCGCAAGGTCCTCCTCGACCACGTCTCCTTCCCCGTCGGCGCCAAATGCCTGCTCGGCGTCGTCGGCCCCAGCGGCGCGGGCAAGTCCACCCTCCTCGGCGCACTCACCGGTCTGCGCCCCGCCGACCACGGCACCGTCCTCTACGACGGCCGCGACCTCTACCGCGACTACGCCGAACTCCGCAGCCGCATCGGACTCGTCCCGCAGGACGACATCCTGCACGCCCAGCTCACCGTCCGCCGCGCCCTCGGCTACGCCGCCGAACTGCGCTTCCCCCAGGACACCGCCCGCCACGAACGCGAGGCCCGGGTGGACGAGGTGATCCGCGAACTCGGCCTGGAACAACGCGCCGACCAGCCCATCCACAGCCTCTCCGGAGGCCAGCGCAAACGGGTCTCCGTCGCCCTCGAACTCCTCACCAAGCCCTCCCTGCTCTTCCTCGACGAGCCCACCTCCGGACTCGACCCGGGCATGGACCGCTCCGTGATGCACATGCTGCGGGCCCTCGCCGACGACGGCCGCACCGTCATCGTCGTCACCCACAGCGTGCTCTCCCTCGACGTCTGCGACCGCCTGCTCGTCCTCGCCCCCGGCGGCCGCATCGCCTACTACGGCCCGCCCGACGAGACCCTCGACTTCTTCGGCTTCACCCAGTGGCCCGAAGCCTTCGAAGCCTTCGAGACCGAACGCGACCGGGACTGGGCCGGGCAGTACCGGACCTCGCCCCTGCACCAGCGCTACGTCACCGGGCCCGGCACCCCCCGGGCGGGCACCCCCGACCGGCCGCCCGCCCCCGTGGCACCGCCCCCCAAGGCCCAGAGCTGGGGCTCCCAACTCGGCACCCTCGTCCGCCGCTACGCCGCGGCCCTCGCCGCGGACCGCACCTTCCTCGCCATCATGATCGCGCTGCCCTTCGTGATGGGAGCCATGGCCCGCGCCCTCGCCGGCAGCCGGCTCACCCAGGAGACCGCGATGAACGCCCTCCTGATCCTCTGCGTCGGCGGGGTGCTCACCGGGGCCGCCAACGCGGTCCGCGAACTCGTCAAGGAACGCGTCATCTACCGGCGGGAACGGGCCGTCGGCCTGTCCCGCTCCGCCTATCTGATGTCCAAGGTGGTGGTGCTGGGCACGATCACGGTGGTGCAGGCCGTCGTGCTCACCCTGGTCGCCCTCGCCGGGGTCGACCTCAACGCCCCGGACGGCCGCGGGGTCCTGTTGCCCCCACTGGCCGAGATCACCTTCGCCGTGGCCCTGCTCTCCTTCACCGCCATGATGCTCGGCCTGCTGGTCTCCGCCCTGGTCCGCAAGGAGGAGGTCACCATGCCGCTGCTGGTCCTCCTCGCCATCGTGCAAGTGGTGTTCTGCGGCGCCCTCCTCCGGCTCCACGGCGTCCTCGTCATCGAACAGTTCGCCTGGCTGGTGCCCTCCCGGTGGGCCCTCGGCGCCATGGCGGGCACCATCGGGCTCGGCCGGATCGTCCCCGGCGAGCTCACCACCGACCCCCTGTTCGCCCACGCCCGCGACGTCTGGCTCCTCGACCTCGGCATGCTCCTCGCCCTGTCCCTCCTCTTCGGGATCCTCGTCGCCCGGCTGCTGCGCCGCCACGAGCCCGCCGTCATGCGGAAGTAGCGGGGCCGGCGCCATGACCGACTTCCTCGACACCCCCGGAACCCCCGCGCCCGGCCAGGATCCCGGCCCCGGACCGGGCCCCGCCTTCCGGCCCTCCCACGTGGTCCCCCAGGACGGACTGCCCGCCTGGGAAGGCCCCGACATCACCCGCCCCACCGTGCCCCTGGACCCCTTCCTCCCCGTCCGACTGCTCGCGCGGCGCGGGGAATGGGCCGAGATCCTCTGCTCCAACGGCTGGTCGGCCTGGGTGGACGGCCGCCTGCTCGTCGCCGTGCCCGTCCCCCCGCCCACCGCCGGACGCCCCCTCAGCCGCGCCGAGGACCCCCGCCCCCTGCTGGCCCGCGCCGCCGAACAACTGGAGCGCTACCGCCGGGCCGCCGAGGACCTCGCCGCCGGCCGCACCGACCGCGAGACCTTCCGCCGCGCCACCCGCGGCCTGCGCACCGGACTCGTGCTGGACGGGGAGTCCGCCTGGCTGTTCGAGGAGACCGCGGCCCGCTGGATGTACGGCGACGGCAGCCGCCTCACCACCTTCGCGGCCGTGTCCGGCCCGGGCACCGAACCCGCCCCGGACGTCCGACCGGAGCCGCCGCAGGAGCCCCCGCGGCCGGCAGGGGCACCGGAGCCGCCGGACCTACCGGAAGGGTCGGAGGCACCGGAGGGGGCGCGGACCGGCGCGGAGGACCTCACCGACGTGCTCGCGGCCCCCGCCGGCGCACCCGCACCCGCGGCGAACCAGGGCACCACGGGCGAGGAGCCTTCCGGCACCGGAAGCCGTGACGGAGCGCGGGGCGAGCCGGAGGACGAGGACGAGCCCCCGACACCCGCCGAAGGGGCCACCCTCCGCACCCCGACCGGGCATGCGCCGACCCAGGTGGTCCGGCCCTCCGACGGAGGGGCGGGCGCCCCGTGACCGCCCGCCCCCGGGAACACGACACCCGGCTGCCGTACGACCTGACCGGCCGCCGGGTCGCCGGCTACCTGGTCGAGGCCGAGATCGGACGCGGCGGCATGGCCGTCGTCTACCGGGCCCACGACGTGCGCCTCGGCCGCACCGTGGCCCTCAAGGTGCTCGCCCCCGAACTGGCCCGCAACGACTCCTTCCGCGCCCGCTTCGCCAGCGAGTCCCGGGCCGCCGCCGCCATCGACCACCCGCACATCGTCCCGGTCTTCGAGGCCGACGAGACCGAGGGCCTGCTCTACATCGCCATGCGGTACGTCCCCGGCCAGGACCTCCGCGCCCTCCTGGACCGCACCGGCCCGCTGCCCCTCGACACCGCCGTCCGCGTCGCGACCCAGGTGGCCTCCGCCCTGGACGCCGCCCACGGGCACCGCCTCGTCCACCGCGACGTCAAGCCCGGCAACATCCTCGTCGCCGCCGGCACCGACGAGGAACACCCCGAGCACGTCTACCTCGCCGACTTCGGCCTCACCAAGAAGTCCCTCTCCCTGAGCGGGGTGACCACCGTCGGCGACATCGTCGGCACCCTCGACTACATGGCCCCCGAGCAGATCGACGGCCGCCCCGTGGACGGCCGCTGCGACCTCTACAGCCTGGGCTGCGTGGTCTACGAAACCCTCGCCGGCGGGCCCCCGTTCCGCCGCGACAACGACATGGCCCTCCTCTTCGCCCACACCCACGAGCCCCCCGCGCCGATCGGCGGCCTGCGCCCCGGACTGCCGCCCGCGCTGGACGAGGTACTGGCCCGGGCCCTCGCCAAGGACCCGGAGGACCGCTACGACAGTTGCCTGCTCTTCACCGCGGCCCTGCGCACCGCCGCCCGTGCGCCGTCCCCCGTGCCGGTCCGGACCGCGCAGGCGGTCACGGGGCCCGCGCCCCCGCCGCCGCCCTGGGCCCTGCCGGTGTTCCGGGCGCACCCCTGAACCGACGCCACGGAACCGGCGGAACCGGCTGCCTCAGGGGAGGTCCTGGCGGCCGCGCCGCGGGGTGCTCAGGGTGCCGCCGAGGAGGCCGGAGAGGGCGCCCCACAGGAAGGCCAGGCCCACGTTGCGCCACAGCAGCGGATTCAACTCCACCCGCCCGCCCAGGCCGTCCACCTCGCCGATGCCGATCAGCGAGAGGCCGAACCGGGCCTGCACCCCCGCGAGCAGGCACACCACCAGGGTGGCCAGGGCCAGGGCGACGCCCAGGCGCAGGGCCAGCTGCCAGGGCCGCGTCCCGACGGGGGAGCGCCGGGCGTTCGCGATCCCCGCGGCGACGAGCAGCACCGCCGCGACCACGGCCAGCAGCCAGGCCCTGCCGTCCCGGTCGCCGAGCGTGCCGAGATCGAGGGTGGACACGTCGGGCGTCCGCAGGACCTCGTCCAGCACCTTCGGCATCGGCAGCCCGAACGGGCCGTCGACCCGCCCCTCCCAGGCCCCGCCGAACCCCACCGTGAACGCCATCCAGACCAGGTTCGGCAGGCCGAGCAGGAGCACCGCGAAGGTCTCCGCGGTGTGCCCCCGGGTCACGGCCACCACCAGTCCGGCGACCACGCCCAGGGCCACGTAGGCCAGGAGCAGCAGCACGACGGCCGAGGCCGCGGGCCGCACCGCCGCGTGGAAGCGCAGCAGCCGGGCCGGCAGCGGGGCGCTGCGGGACACCGACAGGACCAGCGCCACCAGTCCGAGGATCCACAACAGACCGAAGAGCAGGGTGACCGGCAGGTCCCCGCGGAACCCCACGGTCGGTGCGGCGTCGAAGATCTCGCCGAGGGTACCGATGGCCCCGTCGCCCGTGGAGATGCCGAAGGTCTGCCGCGCGTACAGGGTGAAGCCGGTCAGGGCCACCAGCCACAGCACCGTCAGCCAGGCCACCCGGTACACCAATTGACGGCCCGTCAATACGGCGTGGTGGCGCAGCGGGCGGAGCAGGCACAGGCCCGCCACGAGCGCTCCGACCAGGGTCACGGACAGCGGGAGCACGGAGATCCCGGCGTCGGCCCCCGCCAGGAACCCGGCACTGCCCGTGACGTCCACGGAACCGCCGGCGGCCATCACCACCACCGCAGCGACGACTCGGGGGAAGGCCCCGTCGGGCAGGTCGTCGGCGCCGGCGGCCGCCAGTCCGGCGGCCGCGACCACGGTCATCGCGAGGAACCCGGCCAGGACCGTGACCAGCGCGTCGCGCCAGCCGGTCAGGGCCGCCGGGTGCCGTTCCGGCGCCGCCGCGGGTGAGGGGCTCACCCTGCCACCGTAAGCAGCCGAGGAGCGGTGCGCGCGCCGGGAGCCGGAGCGGCCCGGGTTGCGGCCCCCACCCGGATGGCGCACACAATGGTCGCCGGGAGTGACGAAGTCCGGCGCGCCCCCTGGGCGGCCGGAGACCTCCGCCAGGAAGAAGTCGCCCGTGAGCACTGAACCGACCGGCCCGCCGCCTTCCGGCCGCCCCACAGGGCCCCCCTCGGGCCCCCTTTCCGGCCCCGGATCCCCGGGGCCGGAGAGCAACCCGACCACGGCACCCCCCACCGTCGCCGTCCCCGCCGGCCCGGGCTCCGGACCGGCCGCCGGCGGCGGCTCGGGGGCCGGTGGCCCGACCGGCGGCTCCGGCTCCGGTGGGGGTGCGGGCGGCTCCTCCGGCGGTGGCTCGGGGGCCGACGGTCCGACGGGCGACGGCTCCGGCGGCGGCCACCGCCCCTGGTGGCGCTCCGCGCCCCGGGTCGCGACCGCCGCGGTCGCCGTGATCGCCGCCGTCGTCCTCGCCGTGGTCCTCACCCGGCCCGGCTCCGACGGCTCCAAGAGCACCGAGAGCGGCGGCGAGGTCTTCCTCCAGCCCGCCGCGGCCACCGGGCCCGACCCGTTCACCCGCTCCACCGCGGTCACGCCCCCGTCCCCGGAGACCACACCGGAGCGGACCGGAACCCCGACCGTGCCCACCGGGCCCCCCACCGGCCGCGGCACCACCGTCACCCGCAGCGTCAGCGGGGCCTCCGCCGGCCTGTACGGCGGCACCCGCAACGTCGCGAGCTGCAACGTCGACCAGCAGATCGCCGTGCTCTCCGCCGAACCCGCCAAGAACAGCGCCTTCGCCTCGGCCCTCGGCATCCAACCCGCCGCCGTCCCCGGCTACCTGCGCTCCCTGACCGCGGTCCAGCTCCGCTCGGACACCCGGGTCACCAACCACGGCTACCGCGACGGTCGCCCCACCAGCTACCAGGCCGTCCTCCAGGCCGGTACCGCCGTCCTCGTCGACGACCGCGGGGTCCCGCGCGTGCGGTGCGCCTGCGGCAACCCCCTCGGCCCGCCCGTCGCCCTCCAGGACCCGGTCCGCACCGGACAGCCCTGGCCCTCGTACCGCCCCGCGGAGGTCGTGGTGATCGCCCCCTCCGTGACGGTCATCAACACCTTCGTGATCTACGACATCGACAACCGGCGCTGGTACGAGCGCGACCGCGGCCACCACAAGGGCGACCGGCCGGTGCCGCCCCCGCCCGACCCCTCGCCGTGGGTGTCCCCCTCGCACTCGGTGTCCCCGTCGCACTCGGTCTCGCCCTCGGACTCGACCTCCCCGTCGGACTCCACCTCGCCCTCGGACTCGACCTCGCCCTCCGATTCCACGGCCCCTTCGGACTCGACGTCACCGTCCGACTCCACGTCGCCGTCCGATGCGACGTCCCCGTCGGACTCCACCTCGCCCTCGGACTCCGCCTCGCCCGCCGATTCCGCCTCGCCGGCGGGCGACGGTTCCCCGTCGGCGAACCTGGTGCAGCCGGTGGCCCCCACCCCCTGCCCGGTGCTCTCCGGCACGGTGATCGTCACGCCGACCCCGGCCCCCGGCGTCACTCCGCAGAACCCCTGCCCGCCGGTCCGGGTGCCCGCCAGTTCCCCGGCCGAACCGCCCGCGCTGTCCTCGGCGCCCGCGGTGGAGTCGCCGGCGGCGCCGGTCCGGTCCGCCGCGCGCTCCGAACCGGCCGCCCCGGTGAGCTCCGCCGAGCAGCCGCCCCCCGCCCCGCAGACCGTGCTGCCGCCGGAATCGCCGGCGGCCCCGCCCGCCGTCAGCTCGGCACCGCCCCCGGTCGTCGGCTCCAGCCCGGCAGCCCCGCCCGACGACGGCTCCTGACCGGACCGACCCCGCCCGCCCCGACGCCCGGACCGGCCGGTCCGGGCGGCCGGGGCGGATCGGTGAGAGAGTGGCAGCATGGCCGACAGGGGAACACCCCGGGCCGACCGGCCGTCCCCCGACGCCTGGCCCGCCCGGACCGACCTCAGCCTCGCGCTCAACCGCATGGGCACCTTCGACTGGAACCTCGACAGCGGTCAGATGTACCTGGACCCGACCGCCCTCGACGTCTTCGAGTTGACCCCCGCCGAGTTCGGCGGCACCCAGGCCTCCCTGCGGCAGCGGATCCCGCCCGGCGAGGCCGCCCGCCTCGACGCCCGCGTCTCCGAGGCCCTCAAGGCCGGACACAGCGAGTACGGGGCCTACTTCCGGATCCGGCGGCCGGACGGCTCCTCCCGCTGGACCCACACCCAGGGCCACATCCTCCGCGACCAGCGCGGCCGCCCGTACCGGGTCATCGGGATCGTCCGCGACGCCTCCCCCGACCCGCACGTGCCCGGCGGCCGGCCCGAGCCCGGCGAGGCCGAGGAGGTCCGGCGCCGCATGACCGGGGTGGTGGACCGCACCACCGCGATCCTGGCGCACGCCCGCACCGTCCACGACGTCACCGACGTGCTCAAGGACCCCGAATCCCTCGGTCACCTCGGCGCCGTCAGCGTCATGCTCGGCGTCGTCGACGGCGGCCGCGTCCACCTCGTCGCCGAAGGGCGCCTCGGATCGTACGTCCCCGAGATCGAGTACACGCGGATCGACGCGCAGTTCCCGATGAGCGAGGCCGTACGGACCCTGCGCCCCGTGTTCCTGAGCACCCGCGAGGAGTTCCAGACCCGCTACCCCCTGCTGTGGCCGTACGTGGCCCCCCTCGACGTGCGCAGCGGCGCCTACCTGCCGCTGATCGCCCAGGGTCGGGCCATCGGCGCGCTCGGCCTGCTCTACGACCGGGAGGAGGGCTTCACCGACGAGGAGCGCAACCTCCTCGTGGCCCTGGGCAGCGGCATCGCCCAGAGCCTCCAGCGGGCCATGCTCTTCGAGCAGGAGCACGACCTCGCCGAAGGGCTCCAGCGGGCCATGCTGCCGCGCAGCATTCCGGCCGTGCCCGGGGCCGAACTCGCCGTGCGCTACCGGGCGGCGCGGATGGGACGGGACATCGGCGGGGACTGGTACGACGTCATCCCGCTGGCACCCGGCCGGATCGGGGCGGTGATCGGGGACGTGGAAGGGCACGACACGGACGCGGCGGCCCTGATGGGGCAGCTCAGGATCGTGCTGCGGGCCTACGCGACCGAGGGCCACAGTCCCGGCGCGGCCATGGCCCGGGCCTCCGCCTTCCTGCGGGAGCTGGACACCGACCGGTACGCCACCTGCACCTACGCCGAGGTGGACCTGGTCACCGGCCTGGTCCAGCTGGTCCGCGCGGGCCACCTCGACCCGGTGGTGCGGCGCGGGGACGGCAGCTGTCACCGGATCGTGGTGGCCGGGGGCCTCCCGCTGGGCCTCCCGCTCAAGCCGGAGGCGGGTCCGCCCGCCGGGGACCCGGGCGCGGGCGCGGCGGACCCGGAGGGCATGGGTACGGGCCGGACCGGACCCGACGGGACGTACGGCACCGGCTACCCCGTCACGGCCCTGGAACTGCACCCCGGGGACACCCTGGTCCTCTGCACGGACGGGCTGATCGAACGACCGGGGGCCGACCTCGACCTGGGCATGCGCGAGCTGATGGACGCGGTCCGCACCGGCCCGGCCGGCCTGGAGGAGCTGGCGGACCGGCTGCTGGACCTCGTCGGCGACGCGGGCGGCGGTGACGACATGGCCCTGCTGTTGCTGCGCCGCCGGGGCACCCCGGAGCCTCGCGGCGGCGGACCGCTCCGCCAGAGCCTGACGGCCGGGGACCCGGAGGGGCCGGCGGAGGCACGGCAGCTGGTGCGGGCCGCGGCCGCCGCCTGGGGCGCCCGGGACCGGGCGGACGAGATCGTGCTGGCCGCCGACGAGCTCATGTCCAACGCGCTCGTGCACACCGGGGGCGGGGCGGTGCTCAGTCTGCGCTTCACCCCCGCGGGCCGGATCCGGGCCGAGGTCGAGGACTCCTCGGGGGACCTGCCGCGGCGCCGCGAGGCGGGGGAGTGGGCGGTGTCGGGCCGGGGACTCCAGCTGATCGACGGCCTCGCGGACGCCTGGGGAGTGGAGCCCCGGGGCGGGGGCAAGGCGGTGTGGTGCGAGTTCACGGTGCCCGGCCCGGACTCCGGGACCGGCACCACGGCCGGCGCGGGAGCCGGGAACGGGGCGGGAGCCGGGAACGCGGTGGGTGCCGGGAACGGGGAGCGAACGGGCCCCACGCCGAGGCCCGAGCCCGAGTCCGGAGCGGACACCGACTCCGGTTCCGGTACGGCCCCGGGCTCCGGTTCCGGTTCCGGTGCCGATTCCGGATCGGGCGCGGGTTCCGGATCGGGCTCGGGTTCCGACTCCGCACCCGTACCCGGGCGGTCCGCCTGACCGGGCCCCGCGCCGGTGGCCCCCTCAGAGCTCGACGAGCGTGACCTCGGTGGCCTTCACGCTGGTCCACACGGGGACCCCTTCGGCGAGTCCCAGTTCCGCCGCGGCCTGCGGGGTGACCTCGGCGACGAGATCCGGGCACTCCGACGAGGTGACCAGGACCCGCAGCCGGCTGCCGACCGCGGTCACCTCGCGCACGGTCCCCGACCAGACGTTGCGGGGGCTGCCCCCGGGCCGCTCACGGTGCACGGCCACCGCCTCCGGGGCGATGATCGCCAGGGCCTCGGCGCCGGCCGGCGCCGGATCGGCGAGGACCAGCCGGCCCCCGCCCGCGGTGCGCAACACCGTCGTCGCGCCCCCCGCCGGCTCCGTACCCGGCGCGGGATCCGAACCGGACGCCGGCTCGGCGAGGACGGTGCCCGGCCAGGCGTTGCGGCCCAGCATCCGGGCCACCCACGGGGAGCGAGGGCCCCGGGTGACCTCGGCCGGCGGGGCGTCCTGGAGGGCCCGTCCGCCGTCGAGGACGAGCACCCGGTCGGCCAGCGACACCGCTTCCACCGGATCGTGGGTGACGATCAGGCAGACCCCGTCGAACCCCGACAGGTGGGCCCGCAGGGTGTGCCGGACCCGGGCCCGGGTCGTCTGGTCCAGCGCGGCCAGGGGCTCGTCGAGGAGCAGCAGTCGGGGTCGGGCGGCGAGGGCCCGCGCGAGGGCGACCCGCTGCGCCTGCCCGCCGGACAGCTGGGCGGGCCTGCGGTGCGCGAGGTGGCCGACGCCGAGCCGATCCAGCCAGTTCTGGGCGTCCCGGCGGGCCTCGCCCCGGGACACGCCCTGGGCGCGGGGCCCGTACGCGGTGTTGGCGAGGGCGGTGAGGTGCGGGAACAGGGCGCCGTCCTGGGGGACCCAGGCCACGTGCCGCCGGTGCGGGGGCAGCCCCGTCACCTCGGTGTCGCCGAGTCGGAGCCGGGCGTGGGCGCGGGGGGTGAGGCCGAGCAGGGCGCGCAGCAGGGTCGTCTTGCCGGCGCCGTTCTCCCCGACGACGGCGATCGTGGTGCCCGGCGCGGCGTCCAGGGTGAGCTCGTTGAAGCCGGTGACCTCGGCGTGCAGCGGCCAGGCAGGGGCGGGCGGCGCGGCGGGTCCCGGGCGGGTCGCCGTGCCGGCCCCGCCCCGCCGGCCGGCACCGCCGGCGTCCTTGCCGACCGGCTCCGGGGCGACCGGCTCCGCGGCGACGGGCTCCGGAGCGGGGCTCGGGGCCTCGCGGCGGCCCGTGGGCGTGCCCGTCCAGCGGCCGCGCAGGCCGATGAGCACGGCCATCGCGATGCCGAGCAGCAGCAGCGAGAGGGAGGTCGCCGCCTCGGGCTGGTCCTGGAGCAGCAGGTACACCTGGAGAGGCAGGGTCTGGGTGGTGCCGGGGAGGTTCCCGGCGAAGGTGATGGTGGCCCCGAACTCGCCGAGCGCCCGCGCCCAGGTGAGGGCGGCCCCGGCGATGAGCCCGGGCGCCACCATGGGGAGGGTGACCGTGAAGAAGACCCGGACCGGTGAGGCGCCGAGGGAGGCCGCGGTCTCCTCGTAGCCGGGCTTCAGCCCGCCGAGCGCCCCCTCCAGGCTGATCACGAGGAAGGGCATGGCCACGAAGGTCGCGGCGATCACGGCCCCCGAGGTGTGGAAGGGCAGGGTGATCCCGAAGGTGCCCTCCAGCCAGGGGCCGATGAGCCCGCGCCGCCCGAACCCGAGCAGCAGGGCCACGCCGCCGACCGTCGGCGGCAGCACCATCGGCAGCAGGACCAGGGACCGCACGAGGGCCTTCCCGCGGAACTCCACCCGGGCCAGCAGCCAGGACAGCGGCACGCCGAGGAGCAGGGACAGCCCCAGCGCCCAGAAGGACACGAGCAGGGACAGCTTGAGGGCCTGGACCACTCCGGGGGTGGTCAGGTGCGCGCCGAGGTCCCGCCATTCGGTGCGGACGAGGATGCCGAGGAGCGGCAGCAGCAGGAAGGCCACCGCGAGCAGCGCGGGCAGGGCCAGGGCGGCGGGCGCCCGGAAGGTGCGGGACCGTGCCGTGCCGCTGCTACGGGTCGGGGCGCCGGGGCGTTTCATGGGTTCCTGCGTTCTGTCGGGACGGTCGCGGTCGCGGTCGCGACCGTGTTCGCGGGTACGGGCTCGGTCGCCGCGCCGGCACCGGGCGGGGCACGGGCCGCGGGTGCCGAGGGTACGGAGCGCGGTCCGGCGGGTGTGCGAGGGGGCCCGGCGCGCCGGGTTCCGGCCGCCCCGGACCCCGGGAAACGCGTGAGGGGACTGCCCTCCCCCCGGGTGCGGGCAGTCCCCCTGCGGGCGGCGCCTCGACTGCCGCCACGGGTCACGGCTGCTGGAAGCCCGCTTCCTGGAGGATCTTCTGGGCCTCGGGGGTGCTGAGCCAGGCCACGAACGCGGCGGCGGCCGCGGCGTTCTTCGAGTCCTTCAGCGCGGCGGCCGGGTAGGAGGCGATGGCGTTCTGCTCGTCCGGGATGACCACGGCCTCGACCTTGCCCGCGGCCTTCTCGGCGTCCGTCTTGTAGACCAGGCCGGCGTCGGCCTCGCCGAGCTCGACCTTGGAGAGGACGGCGCGGACGTTGGGCTCCTGGGAGACCGGCTTCACGGTCACCTTCTGGGCGTCCAGGATCTTCTGGCTGTAGCGGCCCACGGGGACCTCGGGGGCCGCGAGGACCACCTTCAGCTTGGTGTCGGCGAGGTCCTTGAGGGCGCCGACCTTGTGCGGGTTGCCCGGGGCGGTGGCGATGACCAGGCGGTTCTTCGCGATGACCGCGGGGGTGCCGGACAGTTCCGCCGTCAGCCCGTCCATGGTCTTGGTGTCGGCGGTGACCAGCGCGTCGGCCGGGGCGCCCTGCTTGACCTGCGCGGCCAGTTCCTGGGAGCCGGCGAAGGAGAAGGTGACCTTGGTGCCGGGGTGGCTCTTCTCGTACGCGGCGCCCGCGGTCTTGAAGACGTCCGTCAGGGAGGACGCCGCGAGCACCGTCAGGTTCGCCGCCTCGGGAGCGGTGGACGCCTCCGCGGACTTCCCGGTCGAGGCGGACGGCGAGTCCGTCGCCTTGTCGCTCCCGCCCCCGCAGGCGGTCAGCGGAACGAGCAGGGCCGCGGTGAGGGCGGCGGCGAACGCGCGGCGACGGTTCACGATCGGGGACATGAAGCAGGACTCCTCGGTGGGGCGGACGGCCGGTAATGGGCCGCATGTGCGACAAGGTAGAGGCACCGTCCGCGCAGATGCAATTCACTTGGGACGATCCATCCAGCAGATGCGGAATGGCTTGTTTCATCCCACGAAGGGCCTCCGAGGGGCCCGCACGGGCCCCTCGGCCGTGCCGTCGGGAGGCCGTCGGGGCGGGTGCGCACCCTCCCGCCGGGTCCCGCCAGGTCAGGCGGCGGGGGACGGAATGGGGACGGAACGGCCTAGAGTGCGGTCATGGCTGAAGAGGGGACCACCGCACGCGTGGACAGCTGGATCTGGTCCGTCCGGCTCACCAAGACCCGTTCGTCGGCGGCCGCGGCCTGCCGGGCCGGGCACGTCCGCGTCAACGGGGAGCGGGCCAAGCCCGCGCAGACCGTGAAGGAAGGAGACGAGGTGCGCCTCTTCCACGAGGGGCGGGAGCGGGTCGTCGTGGTCCGCAGGGCCGTCACCAAGAGGGTCGGGGCGCCGGTGGCCGCGGAGTGCCTGACGGACAACAGCCCGCCGCCGCCCACGAGGACCGAGGCGGCCGCGCTGGGGCTGCGCGACCGGGGCACCGGTCGGCCCACCAAGCGGGACCGCCGCGACATGGACGCCCTGCGCGGTCGCTGACCGCGCTGCTCCGGCCCCGGTCCGCCACCGCGGCGGCCCCGGGCCGGAGACGAGGGCGGGGGCGGGCACGGGGCCGGAGGCGGATCGGGGCGGCGCAGAGTAGCAGCCGGGGGCACGGCCGGGTCGGGGTTTGTCGGGTGCCGATGAGAGCCCGCCGGAGCGGGCCACCGGGCCCGCGCGCGGGGTTAGCGTCCGGGTCCGTCCCTCCCGTCCTCCCGCCCTCCCGGCAAGGAGACCCCGGTGCGCCCTCGTATCCGCCGTGCCCGCCCCGTCCGCGGGGCCGCCGCCCCCGACCGTCCCCTCGCCTCCGGCCGCGCCGTGGGCACCGGGCTGGTGGTCCTCGCCCTGGCCGCGACCCTGGCGGCCCTGCTCGTCCCCGTGCACGCCTTCGGCGGGAACCGCTCGGCGGCGGCGGCCGGGCCGCCCTTCACGGATGACGGCCGGGGCACCGTCGACACGCCGTACGGCCCCCTCACCCCGCAGGACCGGGACTTCGTCCGCCGGGTCCGTCTGGCCGGACTGTGGGAGCTGCCCGCCGGCCGGGACGCCCGTCGGCGGGGCGGCCGGGAGACCGTCCGCACCGCGGGGGAGCACCTGGTCGCGGGCCACACCGAGCTGGACCGTCGGGCCCTGAAGACCGGCGAGGCCCTCGGGATGTCCCTGCCCGACCGGCCCAGCGCCGAACAGCAGGGTTGGCTCGACCGGCTCGCCGTGGCCGAAGGCAGCCGCTACGACGCCCTGTTCGCCCAACTGCTGCGGGCCGCCCACGGGAAGGTCTTCGCCCTCGTCGCGCACATCCGCGCCAACAGCCGCAACGCGATGGTCAGATCCCTGGCCACCACCACCAACTCCGTCGTGCTCGACCACATCACCGTCCTGGAGGACACCGGACTGGTCGACTTCGACGCCCTCGACGAAAGCAGGTGATCGTGTGGAGCCGCAGCGTCGTGCCCGCCACCGTGACCGTTCCGCCCGCCGGACCCTGGCCCTGACCGCCGTCCTCGTCCTGGGCTGCGGGGGCGCGGCCGTACTCGCCGCCAACGCCTCCGGTGCTCCGCCCGCCGTCCCGGAAGAGTCCACCCCCGTGCCCGCCGCCGTGTGGACCGGCACGGTGGTCTGCCCCGACGTGGGCGACCGGTTACGGGAGGTACCGGCGGCGGCCCGCCCGGAGGTGGACCGGACCCTCGCCCGCCTCGACACCCAGATCGCCGAGGCCTACGGGCGGCTGGCCCGGGGCGCGGACGACCGGACCGTCCTGACCGGGCTCGCCCGGGGGCGCGGGGTCGCCCTCGACGGGATCGCCGGGGCCCTGGAACGCGGGGGAGCAGCCCGCCCCGCGGGGTTGGCGGAGTGGGGCGGCTGCCGGCTGAGCCCGGGGGAGCCGACGGCCTCCGGGTCCGAAGGTGCCGCCGCCGGCTCCGACGCGGACGGCGCGGCCGCGGTCGCCGCCGGTGCCGGGACGGGGGCGGACGGGGAGAGGTCGGGGCGGCCCGGCAACGGTCCCCGCCGTTCGGACTTCGCGGACATCACGCGGGTGCGGCCCAACGTCTTCCGTCCCGACCGGGGGCGGAACTCCTCCGACGGCACGTTCCGGTCCCGCTGCGGGACCAACCGGGAGGGCCGCTTCAACTCCGACAACGTGATCGTGGCCCCCGGAGTCTCCAACGGCGCCCACCACATGCACGACTACGTCGGCAACCGCACCACGGACGCCTTCTCCACGAACGACAGTCTCGCCGCCTCCGGCACCACCTGCTCCAACGGTGACCGGTCCACCTACTACTGGCCCGTGTTGCGGGTCCAGGACGGACGCCGCGAGCAGGACGCCGACCTTCCCGGCGGCGGCACCGAGGGGAACGCGGGCACGATCCTCACCCCCAAGGAGGTCACCCTCACCTTCACCGGCAGCCCGGTCTCGAAGGTGACGGCGATGCCGCGGTTCCTGCGCGTCATCACGGGGGACGCCAAGGCGTTCACCAACGGCACCGCCAACGCCAACGCCTCCTGGAGCTGCACCGGTTTCGAGGACCGACAGCTCAAGGACCGCTACCCGCTCTGCCCGCGCGGCAGCGACGTGGTGCGGACCTTCTCCTTCCAGAGCTGCTGGGACGGCCGGAACACCGACAGCGCCAACCACCGCACGCACGTGGCCTTCGCCCGCCCGGACGGCCGCTGCCCGACCGGCTTCCGGGCCGTCCCGCAGCTCGTGCAGCGGATCGTGTACGCGGTGCCGCGCGGCGGCCGGGACGGCCGGGCCCCGCTCTTCGCCGTGGACAGTTTCCCCGAACAGCTCCACAAGCCGGTCACGGACCACGGGGACTTCATCAACGTGATGGGGGAGGGGCTGATGGCGAGGGCGGTGGACTGCATCAACCGGGGCCGCCGCTGCGGCTGATCGTCACGCGGCCCCCACAGCGACGCTGTGGGGGCCGCACCCGTGCCGAACGGGGAGCCGTGGACGGCACGTTCAGGGTCGGTCAGAGTCCGTTGATCCGGGCCTCGCGCGCCGCCTCCGGTGGCTGCCGGTCCCCGCCGCGGCCGGCCCGCCCGCCGCGGGGCAGTCGGGGTCGTCGCCGGACCTGCTCCACCTCGGCGGCCAGGCGTCGCCCCCGCAGGGCCAGTTCGAGCTCGAAGCGGGTGCCGGGATCGCGCAGCGAGGGCCCGAAGAGCCGCTCGATCTGCCGCAGCCGGTAGCGCACGGTCTGGGGGTGCACCTTCAGGGCGCGGGCGGCCTCGGGGGCGCCGCCGCCTTCCAGCCAGGCCAGCAGGGTCAGCTCCAGGCGCTCGCGCTGACGGGGGGTGAGCGGGTCCAGGGGGCGCAGCCGGCAGTCGGCCAGGGCCCGGGTCAGCGGTTCGTCCTGCATCAGCAGCAGTCCGGCGAGGTGGTCGTCGACGAAGGCGGCGCGGGTCTCGGGGCCCGTCCGGTCCGGGGTCAGGGCCAGCAGCCGGCGGGCCCAACGCACCGAGCAGCCGGTCTCGGCCAGGTCCACCACCGGTCCCACGGCCGCCGTCCGGCCCCGCAGGGCGGTGTCCAGGACGGCCCGGCCCGGGTCCTCGGCCGTCTCCCGGGCGCCGGGTTCGGTGGGGTGCCGGCCGGCGGGGCGGCCGTCGGGGGGAGCGTCGGATCCGTCGGGGGAGTGCGGCCAGGCCCCCGCGAGGCGGTCGGGATCGGGTACCAGCAGGCACAGGTCCTCGCCGACCGTGCCCCACAGGGCGTCGCCGAGGGAGGCCAGGTAGGGGGGCTCGCCGGGGCAGTCCAGGGCCACGGCCCGGACCGTGGTGGGCAGGGGCCACCCCGCCAGGCGCGCGAGCTGCGCGAGGGCGGGGCCGGTGGCGGGACCCGTACCGGCCCCGGGGGATCCGGCCACGAGGATCTCGAACAGTTCCTGCCGGGCCCGGCCCGCCACCGCCGGGCGGCGGGGGCGCGGGACCCGGGGCGCCGGGCCGTCGGCCGGACGCGGACCCGGCGGGCTGGTGGCCAGGGCGCGGCGCAGTACGCCTTCGATGCCCGCCCTGACCAGGTCGCGGTCGGTTGCGGTCATCAGATCTGCAAATTGGGGAATGTCACGTTCAAGTTCGGACATGATCGCGTCCGCCCATAAGGCGGGGGACGGCGGATCCTGGCCGGGCGCGGGCGTGGTGTCCGCCTGCTCCCCTGGCCTGATGTGATTCACCAGTTCGTACATGTCACCTAGCTCTTGCCGGGTCGAGACCGGGCCGGGGTCCCCCGGCGGCCTCGTCGAGGCCGCCACCGGCCACCGGAGCATCGCGGTCTCTTTGCCTCCGGGACGTTTGCCCGGGATCATGCCGGGCCCGGCGCGGTGAGAGCAGGGGGATGCGGGAAGTTGTCATGTTTCGATAAATCGCCGAGGCGTTCGGACGGGGTCCGCGAGGCTGCTGCCTCCAGAACGACCTGACGCGAGCGCCCCCGGCCCCACCGCCCCGCGCTCGCGCGGACCGGGAGGCAACCCGATGCCCATCACCCTTCCGCGGGCGCCCCGATTACGCGGGACGCGCCGCAGGGGGCGCCATGCCGGACCGACCGCGGAAGGGGACCCCGGTCCCGCCCCCGCGGTCCCGCCCCCGGCCCCCGAGCCCGCCGAGGCCCCGCAATCCCCACCCCCGCCGGCACCCGGGCCCCCGCCGTGGCCGGGCCCCGACGGCCCGCACGGCCCGGCCGTCGCGCGGCCGGTCCCGGGCGACCCCTGGAACCCCGACCCCGCTCCGGCAGCGGCCGGCGCTCCCTTCCCCGGACCCGGTCCCGGACCCGGACCCGTACCCGGTCCCGCTCCGGCTCCCGCGTCCCCTTGGTCCCCGTACCCGGGACCCGCGCCGGCCGCCGCACCCCGCGCGCACCCCGCCGACGCGCCCGCTCCCGCCCGCGGCCCGCACCCCGCTCCGCCCGTCCCGCCCGCCCCGTACGGGTGTCCGGCGGACCCGGGCGCCACCCCGCCCCACGGCGTCCCCCACCCGTTCCGCCCCCCGGCCGGACAAGACCCGGAGCCGTACCCGGACCCGTACGCCACGCCCCCGCACGGTGGCTCGTACGCCGCCTCCGCCCCGTACCCCGACGGTCCGCCCGCCCACCCGCACCCGGCACCGCCCGGGCCCGCGGGCGGCACCGGCCCCGACCCGTACGCCACGCCCCCGCACGGCGCCGCGTACCCGTACCCCGTCGCCCTCTCCCCGGACCCGTACCGGGGGGCGGCCTCCGGCCCCGCGCCGGTGGGGGCGCCCGAGGCGCCGACCGAGGAGCTCCCCCTCCTCGCCCTCAGCCCCCGGGAGGACCCGTACCCGACGCCGCCGCACGGTGCCGGGTCCCACCGGAGGGGTACGGCCGCCGACCCGCCCCGGTCGAACCCCGCCGCGACGGCGCCCCCGCGGCACCTGCCGCGCCGGCCCGGACCGCACCGACCCGGCCCCCGGCCGCCCCGCCCCCGCCCCGACCGCCCCCGGACCTTCCGGGGGCCCGCCCTCGGCGCCGCCCTGCTGCTCTTCGCGGTGGTCGCCGCGGAGGCGGGGGCGTACGGCGCCCTGTGGAGGTTCCTCGACTACGGCGCGGGCGTGCTGGCCCTGGTCTCCCTCACCGCCACCGTGCTCTGGGGGCTGGCCGCCACCGACCGGCTCCTGCTGCGCTCCGGACACCGCCTCCTCGCCCAGGGCGTGCACCGCGGCCTGGCCGTCGCCGGACTCGGCTTCCTCCTCCTGCACGTCACCGTCAAGATCGTCGAAGGGCGGACCGTGCCGGCCGCGGCGGCCGTGCCCTTCAGCGACCCGACCCGGCCCCTCCTCATCGGCCTGGGCACCCTCGCGGGCTGGCTGTTCCTCGCGGTGGCCGTCACCGGCGCCGTCCGCAGCGCCTTCGCCTCCGGCGGCCCCGCCACCCGCCGGCGCTCCCGCTGTTGGCGGGCCCTCCACATGAGCGCCTACCCGGCCTGGGGCGCGGCCCTGGTCCACGGCCTCCGGTCCGGCCGCCCCGCCGCGGGCTGGGTCACCGCCGGCTACGCCCTCGCCCTGACCGGAGCCCTCGTCCTGCTCGCCCTGCGCCTGTGGCCCGCCCGCCGGAGCCGCCGGTGATCACCACCCTGCCCGCGCTCGTCTCGCTCGGCCCGCCCCGCCTGCTCGCCGGACTCGACGGCACCGGACGCCTGGACCGCGTCGGCCACCTCACCGTGCACGGCTCACCGCCCCGGCCGCGCCCCGACGAGCTCCTCGACCTCGCGGAGAACACCGGGCTGCGCGGCCGCGGCGGCGCGGGATTCCCCTTCGCCCGCAAGCTGCGGGCCGTCGCCACCGCCGCCCGCCGGACCGGCCGCACCGCCGTCGTCGTCAACGGCAGCGAGGGAGAACCGGCCTGCCTGAAGGACACCGCCCTGCTGCTGTACGCCCCCCACCTGGTCCTCGACGGGGCCCTCCTCGCGGCGGCCGCCCTCGGAGCCGGCGAGGTGGCCGTGGGCGTGCACCGCGCCGACGTGGCCCGCTCGGTCCGCGCCGCCCTCGCCGAGCGCGGCCCCGAAGGCCGCCGGGTCCGCGTGGAACGGCTCCCCGACCGGTTCGTCGCCGGCGAGAGCTCCGCCCTCGTCGCGGGCCTCGGCGGCGGTCCCGCCGTCCCCTCCGGGCGCGGGGTCCGTACCAGCGAGAGCGGACTCGGTGGCCTCCCTACCCTGCTGTCGAACGCCGAGACCTTCGCACAGCTGGCCGTGGCGGCCCGACTCGGCGCCCTGGCCTACCGGGACACCGGCCTCCCCGCCGAACCGGGCACCCTGCTCCTCACCGTCGCCGGGACCTGGGTGGTCGAGGCTCCCACCGGCACCCCGCTGCGGGAGGTGCTCCGCCTGTGCGGGCTCGGGCCCGGCCAGGGCGTGCTGACCGGCGGCTACCACGGGCGGTGGCTCCGCCCGGAGGACGCCGACCGCGCCGAACTGTCCCGGGACTCCCTGACCGCCCTCGGTGGCGCCCTCGGGGCCGGGGCGCTGTTGCCGCTGCCCCCCGACACCTGCCCGGCCGAGGAACTCCTGCGGGTGGCGCGCTGGCTGGCCGCCGAGTCGGCGGGACAGTGCGGGCCCTGCGTGCGGGGGCTGCCCGCGATCGCCGCGGCCCTGGCCGCCGTCACCCGGGGCGGCGGCACGGCGGCCCTCGACGATCTCCGCCGGGCCCTCGGAGCCGTCCCCGGACGCGGCGCCTGCAGCCACCCGGACGGCACCGCCGGCCTGCTCCTCTCCGCCCTGGAGACCTTCCCGGAGGAGTTCGCCGCCCACGCCCACGGCGGGGGCTGCGGCCGGGCCCTCGGCGGAGCCCTGCCGGTGCCCGGACCGGCCGCCCCGGCCCCCGACCCGTTCGCGGGCGCCCTCACCGAGCCCCCGGTCCGCGCCCGCGGGGAAGCCCTCACCGTCGACTGGACCCTCTGCCAGGGCCACGGCCTGTGCGCCGACATCGTCCCCGAGGTGGTCGAGCTCGGCGCCGATGGCTACCCGGCGGGCGCGGCCATGCCGGTGCCCCGACGCCTGCGCAACCAGGCCCTGCGGGCCGTCCGCCGCTGCCCCGCCCTCGCCCTCCGCATCCGCGACTAGGGCGCGTGCGGGAGGCGGGCTCAGGTGTTCCCCTCCCCGCCGCCGTCCCGGCCCCCGTCCCGGCCGACCCCTGTCCCCGAGTCCGGCGCATCGAATTCTTGGCGGGCCGTGACAAATTATCCGGAGTGCCGTGACAAAGCCCGCCTGAATACGGCTCGATGGTCCGGAGAACTCTTCGAGGAGTGATGTTCGTGAAGAAGCGCATACGGTTATCCGCGGCCACGGCACTCGTGTCCGCCCTCCTGCTCTCCACCGGCTGCGGTAACGACGGAGGCGGAGAGAAGACCCTGGTGCAGCCCGCTGCCGGCAGCGTCGACGGTGACGCCGGACAGGCCGGCCGGGACGGGTCCGGTGCGGGTGGGGATGATGCCGCCGGGGATGCCGCGTACGGCTCCGGCGGATACGGGGACGAGAAATCAGGCTCCGCCAACGGAAACTCCGATGAAGCGGGCGGAAACGAAAGCGGAACCGGTGGGAATCAGGTCGGAAAGAGCGCCGGTCGTCTGAACGTCCGTGACATCGCCGGGATCGGCCCCTCGGTCACCGACAGCCGCGGCTTCACCCTCTACCTCTTCGACAAGGACACCACCGACCCCGCCGCCTCCACCTGCGCGGGGGAATGCGCCCGCACCTGGCCGCCGGTGCCGGCCGACGACGCCACCGCCGGGGCCGTGGTCGACCCCCGACAGCTCGGTGAGGTGCCCCGCGCCGACGGCACCCGGCAGCTCACCCTCGGCGGCCGCCCCGTCTACCGCTACCGCCTCGACACCGCCCCCGGACAGGCCAAGGGCGAGGGCGTCGGCGGCACCTGGCACGCCATCGGCCCGGACGGCCGGGCCGCCGCCCGGGACGGCGCGGGCCGCACCCCGGAACCGAGCCCCCCGCCCGCGGCCCCCGCGACACCGCCGGCGGCACCGCCCGTCGCGCTCGCCACCCGGCAGGACCCCGAGCTCGGCAGGATCCTCGTCGACGGCCGCGGCCACACCCTCTACCGCTTCGACAAGGACAGTGCCTGGCCCATGCGGACCGCCTGCACCGGGGCCTGCGCCGACCAGTGGAAGCCGGTCCCCCCGATGGGCCGGGCCGGGGTCCGCGGCGTGGACCCGGATCTGGTGAACTCCTTCACCCGGCCGGACGGGACCCGGCAGCTCGCCGTGGACTGTTGGCTGCTCTACACCTACGTCGGGGACACCCGCCCCGGCGAGGTCAACGGCCAGGGCAAGGGCGGCACCTGGTGGGCGGTCGCCCCGGACGGGAAGAAGGCGGGCGCGCCCCGCACCGGATGAGCCGGCCGCCCGTGGGCCCGGCTTCCGGCGCCGTCCGGCCCGACCCCCGCTCGGACCCCTGCCCCGATCCCCGTCCCCGCCCCACCTCCCGGACCCGTGGCCGGCTCGTGCTGCCGCTCCTGTGCGCGGCCGCCGCCCTGCTCGGCGGCGGCCCCGCCCGACCCCCCACGCCCGGTTCCGGGGAACCGCCCTCCCCGGCGGCCCTCGGACGGGCCGCCGGCTGCCGTCCGGAACAGGTCACCGCGGCCGCCGAACTCTGGGAAGGCGCCTGCCGCACCCCCCGAGGGGCCCTCCGCCTGCTCCGCTTCGCGACCGCCGGCGGACAGCGGGCCTGGCTCGCGGAGGCCCGGGCGTACGGCGGTACGTACCTGGTCGGGGACCGCTGGCTGGTGGTGGCCCAGGACCCCGGAGCCCTGCCCGGGCTCCGCGACCGACTCGGCGGCACGTTCGGTACCGGGGACCGACACACCACCCCGCACCCCGCCGATCCCGCCGAATCCGCCGATCCCATCGACCCCATCGGTCTCGCCGGTACGGACGGTACGGCCGGCGCGGGCGGCCACGCCGGGGGCCATCCGGAACGCTGAACCGGCGGCCCCTCCCGACGCGGGATCCGTCGCCCCCCGTGTCGCCCGCCCGGCCCGTTTCGCCCCCCGGCCTGCTGCACCCCGCCCGGCCTGGGGCCTACAGGCCGCCCGCCACGCGCAGGATCGCGCCCGTCGTGTAGGAGGCGTCCTCGGACAGCAGCCAGGAGACCGCCCCGGTGATCTCCTCGGGGCGTCCTGCCCGGCCCATCGGGATCACCCGGGCCACCCGGGCCGGGCGTTGCGGGTCCTCGTGGAAGTCCGTCCACACCGTGCCGGGGGCCACGCAGTTCACGCGGATGCCGTCCGAGGCCACCTCCTTGGCGAGCCCCACCGTCAGCGCGTCCACACCGGCCTTGGCCGCCGCGTAGTGCACGTACTGGCCGGGAGCGCCGAGGGTGGCCGCGGCCGAGGAGACGTTCACCACGGCCCCGCCCCGACCGGCCATGTCCCGTACCGCCCGCCGCGCGCACAGCAGGTACCCGAGGAGGTTGACCTCCAGGGCGGCCCGCATCCCGGCCGGGTCGGCCTCCGCCAGCCGGCCGTTGGGGCCGCTCACCCCGGCGTTGTTCACCAGCCCCGTCACGGGCCCCAGCCCCTCCGCGGCGGCCTCGAACAGCCGGTCCACCGCGTCCTCGGACGCGGTGTCCACGGCCACCGCCAGGGCGCGTCGGCCCGCCGCCCGCACCGCCTCCGCCACGGCGCCCGCCGCGTCCGCGTTCGAGCGGTAGCCGACGACCACGTCGTGCCCGTCCGCGGCCAGCCGCCGGCACACCGCGGCCCCGATGCCGCGGCCACCCCCCGTGACGATCGTGACGTTCCGTTGTTCGCTCATGACGGTCAGCCTAGGCCCGACCTCCGCGCACCGAGCCGGTCGGGAACCTCGGAGCATGGGATCGGCCCAGTTCAGGGCTGTTTTCGGGCGCATCGGGGCCCCTCCGGGCCGACCCGGACCGTACCCCTGTCCAGGAAGCCCCGATCACGGGATATCTTGATGTCGAGCAATGTTGCAGACGTGGAGACGTGGAGCGGAGAGCACCCGGTGACTGACTCGACCATCATTTACACGCACACTGACGAGGCCCCGGCCCTGGCGACCTATTCCTTCCTGCCCGTGGTCCAGGCGTACGCCTCGACGGCCGGCGTGAAGGTGGAGACGCGTGACATCTCCCTGGCCGGGCGCATCATCGCCAGCTTCCCCGAGCGCCTGGAAGAGGGGCAGCGCATCGCCGACGCCCTCGCGGAGCTCGGCGAGCTCGCCAAGACCCCCGGCGCCAACATCATCAAGCTGCCGAACATCTCGGCGTCGATCCCGCAGCTGAAGGCCGCCGTCGCGGAGCTCCAGGCCCAGGGCTACGCCCTGCCGGACTACCCGGACGACCCGCGGACCGACGAGGACAAGGACGTTCGCGCCCGCTACGACAAGGTCAAGGGCTCGGCCGTCAACCCCGTCCTCCGCGAGGGCAACTCCGACCGCCGCGCCCCCGCCTCGGTGAAGAATTACGCCAAGGCCCACCCGCACCGCATGGGTGCCTGGTCCGCGGACTCCAAGACCACCGTCGCCACCATGGGGCAGAACGACTTCCGGTCCACCGAGAAGTCCGCCGCCATCACCGAGGACGGCGTCCTGCGCATCGAGCACGTGGCCGCCGACGGCACCACCACCGTGCTCCGCGAGTCGGTACCGGTCCTCGCCGGTGAGGTCGTCGACGCGTCCGTCATGCGCGTCGCCGCCCTCCGCGAGTTCCTGGCGGCCCAGGTCGCCGAGGCCAAGGCGCAGGGCGTGCTGTTCTCCGTGCACCTCAAGGCCACGATGATGAAGGTCTCCGACCCGATCGTCTTCGGCCACGTGGTCCGCGCCTTCTTCCCGAACACCTTCGCCAAGTACGGCGAGACCCTCGCCGCCGCGGGCCTGTCGCCCAACGACGGCCTGGGCACCGTCCTGAACGGTCTGGCCGCCCTGCCCCAGGGCGAGGAGATCAAGGCGTCCTTCGACGCCGAGCTCGCCGAGGGCCCGGCCCTCGCGATGGTCGACTCCGACAAGGGCATCACCAACCTGCACGTGCCGTCCGACGTCATCGTCGACGCCTCGATGCCGGCCATGATCCGCACCTCCGGCCACATGTGGGGCCCGGACGGCCAGGAGGCCGACACCCTCGCCGTCCTCCCGGACAGCAGCTACGCGGGCGTCTACCAGGCCGTCGTCGAGGACTGCAAGGCCCACGGCGCCTTCGACCCGGCCACCATGGGCTCCGTGCCCAACGTCGGCCTGATGGCGCAGAAGGCCGAGGAGTACGGCTCCCACGACAAGACCTTCGAGATCGCCGCGGCGGGCACCGTCCGCCTCGTCGACGCCGCGGGCACCACAGTCCTGGAGCAGGAGGTCTCGGAGGGCGACATCTTCCGCGCCTGCCAGACCAAGGACCTCCCGATCCAGGACTGGGTCAAGCTGGCCGTCACCCGCGCCCGCGCCACCGGCGCCCCGGCCGTGTTCTGGCTCGACGAGGACCGCGCCCACGACGCCGTGCTCATCGGCAAGGTGAAGCAGTACCTCGCGGAGCACGACACCGAGGGCCTGCAGATCGAGATCCTGTCCCCGGTCGAGGCCACCGCGTTCTCCCTGGAGCGCATCCGCCGCGGCGAGGACACCATCTCCGTCACCGGCAACGTCCTCCGCGACTACCTCACCGACCTCTTCCCGATCCTGGAGCTGGGCACCAGCGCCAAGATGCTGTCGGTGGTCCCGCTGATGGCGGGCGGCGGCCTGTTCGAGACGGGCGCGGGCGGCTCCGCCCCCAAGCACGTCCAGCAGCTCGTCAAGGAGAACTACCTCCGTTGGGACAGCCTCGGCGAGTTCTTCGCCCTGGCCGCCTCCTTCGAGCACCTGGCCACCACCACGGGCAACGCCCGCGCCAAGGTCCTGGCCGACACCCTCGACCGCGCCACCGGCACCTTCCTCAACGAGGACAAGTCGCCGACCCGTCGCCTCGGCGGCATCGACAACCGCGGCAGCCACTTCTACCTGGCCCTGTACTGGGCCCAGGAGCTGGCCAAGCAGACCGACGACGCCCAGCTCGCCGAGGCCTTCGCCCCGCTGGCGAAGACCCTGACCGAGCAGGAGCAGGTCATCGTCGACGAGCTGAACGCCGTCCAGGGCTCCCCGGCCGACATCGGCGGCTACTTCCAGCCCGACACCGCCAAGGCCGCCAAGATCATGCGTCCCTCGGCGACCCTCAACCAGGCCCTGGACAGCCTGGTCTGAGCACCCACCGGGGAACGGCCGCCCACCCGGGCGTGACCGCCCCCGCGCCGGCCCCCGCTCCACGCCTCCGCCCCGCCCGGCAACCGCCGCGGCGGGGCGGAGGCGCGTCCGGGGGGATGCGCGGTCCGCGACCACCCCGCCACCCCCGCCACTCGGCCGCGCCCGCCACCCCGCCGCGCCCGCTCGGCGCCCTTCCGCCCCGGCCGTCCGCTCGGGCAGGATGGCCGCCGTACCGCCGGGCGCGGCCGTCGTGCGCAGGGCCGCCGGCCCCGGGCCCCGCCTCCGGCCCCCGTCCCGACCGGGAGGACCCAGTGGCAGAGCAGGACCAGCGGACGGCACCGGAAGGACCGGCACCGGAAGGACCGACACCGGAAGGACCGGCACCGGAAGGACCGACACCCGACCGGACCGCCTTACGCCCGGTGCCCCCGGCGGAACGGGCCCCGGACGGGCCGCCGCCGGGCCCGGACCCCTCCCACACCGGGCCGGCCCCGACGATCCCGCCCGCCGACGCCCTCGCGCGGGTTGCGCGGCACGCGCGACCGCATCCGGTACCGCAAGAGCAAGAGCAGACTCACGGGGACGATGCCGGGGACCCGGAACCGGACACGGACCCGGACCCGGTGGCCGCGCGGACGGCCTTCTACCGCGACCCGTACCCCCGCTACGCCGAGGCCCGAGCCGCCCCCGGGCTGACCTGGCTCCCCGAGGCCGCCGCCTGGCTGGTCGCCCGCGACGCCGACGTACGCGAAGTGCTGCTGCGCCCCGCCGACTTCTCCTCTGCGAACTCGCTGCTGCCCGACGCGGCCCTCTCCGGCCCCGCCCTCGCGGTCCTCGCCGCGAGCGGTCCGCCCCCCGGCCCCACCGTCGTCGCCTCCGACGGGGCCGCCCACCGCCGCCACCGCGCCCCGCTCAACCGCGGGCTCGCCCCGACCCGGGTCGCCGCCGTCCTCCCGTACGCACGGGCCCGCGCCCGCGCCCTGGTCGACGGATTCGCCGGGGACGGCTCCGCGGACCTGGTCGACGCCTACGCCCGCAGACTCCCCGGCCAGGTCGTCGGCCGGCTCATCGGCCTCGACCCACAGGACGTGCCCGCCGCCGTCCACGGCGGCTACCGCGCCGAGGAGATGCTCTTCCGGCCGCTGTCCGAGGAGGACCAGGCGGCCGCCGCCGAGGACGTCATCGCCCTCCAGCGGCTCCTGGACGGCTACGTCCGCGACCGCCGCGCCCACCCCCGGGACGACCTCTGCTCGGAACTGGTCGCCTCCCTCGCCCCCGGCACCGGCGAACTCGCCCCGGAGCAGCGCCGCGAGCTCGTCGCGAGCCTCCAGAACCTCCTCATCGCCGGCTTCCTCACCACCAGCGCCCTGATCGCCACGACCCTGGCCCACCTGCTCGCCGAGCCCGCCCGTTGGCGGGCCCTCCGCGAGGACCCGGGGCTCATCCCCGCCGCCGTCGAGGAGGCGGCCCGTTTCGACGCCCCGGTCCAGGCGTTCCGCCGGCTCACCACCCGCGAGGTCACCCTCGCCGGCACCACCCTGCCCGCGGGGGCCACCGTCCTGGTCGCCTACGCCTCCGCCAACCGCGACGGCACCCGGTACCCCCGGCCCGACGCGTTCGACCTGCACCGCCCCGAGGACCGCCGCCACCTCGCCTACGGGCACGGTCCGCACGGCTGCCCCGGCTCCCGGCTCGCCCGCGAACAGCTCCACCTCACCCTCGAACTCCTCGTCGCCGCCCTCCCCGGCCTCCGCCTCGACCCGGCCCACCCGGCCCCCGAGCCCCTCCCCACCCTGATCCACCGCTCGCCCCGCAGTCTCCACGTGCTGTGGTGATCGGCAGCCGGTGACGGGGGCCGGGGCCGGTGACGGGCCCGCCCTTCAGCCCGCGGCGGACGGGGCGGGCGCGGAGGATCCGGAAGGCGCGGCGGACGGGGGCGGCCCGGCCGGAAAGACCAGCCGGAAGCACGCGCCGCCCCCCGGGGCCCGTTCCGCGGTCAGGGCGGCCCCGTGCGCCTGCGCGATCTGCCGGGCCATCGCCAGCCCCAGCCCCGAACCGGGCAGAGCCCGCGCCGCGTCCGCCCGGTAGAAGCGGTCGAACACGTACGGCAGGTCCGCCTCGGCGATGCCCGGCCCGTGGTCCCGTACGGTCAGCTCCGGAGCCCCGCCCCGATCCGTCAGCTCCACCTCCACCGGCAGCCCCGGCGGGCTGAACTTCGCGGCGTTGTCGAGGAGGTTGGACAGCAGCCGGGTCAGCCGGGCCGGTACGCCGCGCACCACCGGACCGGGACCCGGAAGCGGCCCCGATGCTGTCCCGGCCCTCGGCTCCGGTCCCGCGTACCGCAGGGTGAAGGGCACCCGCGGCCAGTGCGCCCGGGCCGCGCCCACCGCGTGCTTCACCAGCGGGACCAGCCGTACCTCCTCCACCAGCTGCTGCGGCTCCTCGTCCCGCGCCAGCTCGATCAGGTCCCCGACCAGTCCGGTCACCTCGCGCAGTTGGCGTCCCAGGGCCGCCGAGGCCCGCTCGCGCTGCGCGGGGGTCAGCCGGTCGGCGCGCGCGAGCAGTTCGGCGTTGGTGCGCAGCGCGGTCAACGGGGTCCGCAGCTCGTGAGAGGCGTCCGCGACCAACCGCTTCTGCGCGGTCACGGATGCCTCCAGCGCGTCGAGCATGCTGTTGAAGCTCCCGGCCAGCCGCGTCAGTTCGTCCTCCCGGGCGGCGTCCTCGCCCCCGGCAGCACCCCCCTTCTCCTCGATCTTCTCGTTCCCCTTCCCTCTCCTCTGCCCGTTCCTCTTCCTCTTCCTCTTCCTCTTCCTCTTCCCGGACCCGACCTCGGGCAGTTCGATGCGCAGCCCCGGGTCCCGGGTCGCCGCGATCCGTTCCGCCATGGCCGTCAGCCGGGCCACCGGCGCCAGGCCGGTCCGTGCCACCGCGTACCCCAGACCGCCCGCCAGCAACACCCCGGCCGTGCCCACCAGCAGCAGCACCCACGCCGCCTGCGCCACGCCCTCCCGGACGGTGTCCGCGCGCAACGCCACCTGGAGGGCCAGCCCCCGTCCGAAGGGCGTCGTCAGCATCCGGGCGGGGTGCCCGGCCAGGGTGAAGTCGGTGTAGTAGCCGTCGTGGGTGCCCGCGGCGACCCGCCGGGCCGCCGGATCCAGCGGCAGCAGCCGTGGCCCGCCCGCGTCCCGGGCCGGATCGGCGGGCACCAGCTCCGCGCACGCCGGGGCGGCCAGGAACCGGCACTCCCCGGCCAGTACCCCCGGTCCGGCGTCCCGGTTCTGCTGCGCGGTCAGCCGGGCCGACTGCGTCAGGTTCAGGTCCAGCTGCCGGTACAGCTCGTAGCGCACCAGGAAGAACGCCGCGGTGCACACGCCCACCACGACCAGCGTCACCGCGGCCGTGGCGGCCAGCGCCAGCCGGGTCCGCAGGGGGCGGCGCCGCCGCCAACGCCCCCCGAGCCGACGCGTGCCCCGCCCGCGCGCGCCCGGCCCGCTCCCGTCTCCGCCATGCGCGCTCGGCCCGCTCCCGTCTCCGCCGTGCGCGCTCGGCCCGCTCCCGTCTCCGCCGTGCGTGCTCGGCCCGCTCGGGCCCGCGTTGCTCGGGCCCGTGCTGCTCCCGCCTTCGCCGTTCATGCCTCGTCCAGTCGGTAGCCGACCCCGTGCACGGTGTGCACCAGCCGCGGTTCCCCGCCCGCCTCCAGCTTCCTCCGCAGATAGCCCACGTACACGGCCAGGGAGTTCGAATCCGGGCCGAAGTCCCGCCCCCAGACCAGCTCCAGGATCATCTCCCGGGGCAGCACCTGGCCCGGGTGTCGCAGCAGCAGCTCCAGCAGGGCCGACTCGGTCCGGCTGAACTCCAGGGGGCGCCCGTCCCGGCTTCCCGTCCGCGTCACCGGATCCAGTACGAGCCCGCCCAGGGCCAGCGGCCCCGCGGGCCCGGCACCCTCCGGCGCGGCGCGTCGCAGCAGCGCCCGTACCCGCGCCACCAGCTCGTCCAGCGCGAACGGCTTCACCAGGTAGTCGTCGGCCCCCGCCTCCAGCCCGTCCACCCGCTCGGACACGGAGTCCAGGGCCGTCAGCACGAGCACCGGCGTCCGGTCTCCCACCGCCCGCAGCTGCCGGCACACCGCCAGGCCGTCGAGCACCGGCATCATCACGTCGAGCACCACGGCGTCCGGCCCCCAGGAACCGACCTCGGTGAGCGCGGTCAACCCGTCCCCGACCCCCCGCACCTCGAACCCCTCCACGCTGAGCCCGTCCTCGACGGCCGCCCGCACCTCGGGCTCGTCGTCCACCACCAGAATCCGCTGCACCATCCCCAAAGCCTGCCAAACCGTACGTAAGAACCTCTTAGAACCGCTGGGAACCCGCACCGGCGAGCCCCGGCGGGAGGGGACCGACCCGGCGCGCGCCGCAGGGCCGACGGGATCGTGCCGCCGGTAGTTGCCGGAAGGCCCGTGCCGGCGGCACGGCGGTGTGAGAGTGTCGGTGTGTGCCGTGGGTCACATCACGGGGCCCGGGTGGGCGGCTCGGAGGGCAGCCGCATGCCCGGGGCGAGAGAGCCTGGGGGGCTTCATGCGGGAAATGGTCCAGGGGTCGAACATCGCGCTGGCAGCGCTGAGCGAGAACACCGGATCCGTGATCGCCGGTCTGAGCTGGGTCAGCCCGACCGGCGAGGGCGACGCCGACGTGTCGGTGCTGCTGCTGGACGGGAACGGCAAGGTCCGCGGGGACGGTGACTTCTACTTCTACAACAACGCGGTCGCCCCCGACGGCAGCGTCCGACTCCTCGGGAAGACACCGACGGACACCGGCGACGAGGACCGGATCAGTTTCGACCTGACCGCGGTCCCGCCCGGCGTCCACCGGATGCTCATCGCGGCGAGCCGCCACGGCGGGGCGGGCTTCGGGGAGCTGGAGGACCTGAAGGTGACCCTCGCGGACGCGACCGGCGAAGGGCTCCTCACCTTCGCCGTCGACGACGCCGACACCAAGAGCGCGATCATCTTCGGCGAGCTGTACCGGCGGGCGGGGGAGTGGAAGTTCCGCGCCGTGGGCCAGGGGTACGACACCGGGCTGGCCGGACTGGCCACGGACTTCGGGGTCGACATCGACGACGCCGCGGAAGCGGAGGAGCCCGAGGACGGCGTGGACGCCGCCGGTGGCACGGACGCCACGGACGTCGCCGGTGGCGAGGTGCGCGTGACCGCGGGCGGAGCCGCCCCCGCCCCCGTCACGGCTGCCGCCCCGACGGCGGACCGGCAGCCGGAGGGCACGCCCAGTGCCGCGACGGCCCCGATCGCGAGCCTGGTACCCGTGCCCCGCGGCCCCGTCGACGCGACGGCGGGCATGGCGGGAACAGGAGGTGCGCCGGGTGTGGTGGGCGTGGCGGGTGCGGAGCGCACGGCCGCCGCGCGCCCCCGCACCGCCAAGAAGAAGGTCACCCTCCCCAAGGTCGCCCGGAAGTCCCTCGCGGACAACGACTCCTGGCAACAGGCCCGGCTCTTCCCGCTGTCTGTCCTCCGGAGCGACCGGGACCGGGAGATGCGGGCCACCTCCGTCCTCCTGTCGGTCATGGCACAGGTCCCCGAGTTCGGACGCCGGCTCACCGCCGCCTTCGGCGCACCGTCCGGCCGCATGGAGACCTTCACCGAGGTCTCCCTCCCGCACGGCGACGCACCACGACGCCCGGACGGGATCATCCGCGTCGAACGGGCCGGCAAGCTCTGGACCGCCCTGGTGGAGACCAAGACCAACGGCAACGCCCTCAAGGCCGAGCAGGTCCAGGCGTACGCGGACATCGCGGCCCGCCGCGGCTACGAGGCCGTGATCACGCTGTCCAACGACGTCGCCCTGGAAGGCAGCCCCCTCGTCGCCGTCAAGGCCGACGGACGGCGCAAGCACAAGGTGGCCCTGTGGCACCTCTCCTGGGCCGAAGTCGCCTACCAGGCACAGATGCTGATCCGCTACGAGGGCGTCGGCGACAAGTCGCACGCCTGGCTGCTTCAGGAACTGCTCCACTACCTCCGCCACGAGAACTCCGGCTGCCACGGCTTCCAGAACATGGGCGCGGCCTGGGTCCCCGTACGCAACGGCATCGACGACGAAACCCTCTGCCAGGGCGACCCCCGCGCCCTCGACGTGGTCGAGAGCTGGGAACGCCTGATCCGCCAGATCTGCCTCAGCCTCGGCGGCGAGATCGGCGAGAAGGTCCTGCCCGTGCAACGCGCGAAGCGCGGCGCGGACCCGCAGGCCCGCCGCGCCCGCGCCGCCGACCAACTCTGCCTCGACGGCCGCCTCCAGGCCGAACTCCGCGTGGACGGCGCCCCCGGCATCCTGGCCGTCTGCGCCGACATGCGCACCGGAAAGCTCCGCACCTCCGTCGAGATCCCCGCCCCCACCGACGGCTACCCGCTGACCTGGGCCAAACGCCTCGTCCGCCGCCTCGCGGAAGCCCCCGCCGACCTCCACGTCGAAACCCTCGTCGACGGCGACACCGGCGGCCCCCGCGGCACCCTGGAACGGCTCCGCCCCGAACCGGCGGGCATGCTCCCCCAGAACGGCGACCGCATCACCGGCTTCCGGCTGTCCCTGTTCAAGAGCATGGGGAGCACCCGCGGCAACGCCGAGACCGGCTTCATCCGCAGCGTCGACGAGGCCGTCCACCGCTTCCACACCCACGTCGCCACCCACCTCGCCCCCACCCCACCCCGCCGCACCCCGAAGGACCCCCCGACCCCGACCACGTGAGCCCCCCCTGCCGCCCCGCGCTCCGACCGGTTTCTGCTCTCTTAGAAGGTTCTTAGGGCGGGTCGGGAGCGTGGGGGCATGACGCCATCGCTTTCCGTTGTGATCGGTGCCGGGGGTACCGGCGGACACATCTATCCGGGGCTCGCGCTCGCCGACGCCCTGCGGCGGGCCGTGCCGGGGGCCCTGGTCTCCTTCATCGGGACCGAACGCGGGCTGGAGACCCGGCTCATTCCCGAGGCGGGGTACCGGCTGCACACCGTGGACATGATCCCCTTCGATCCGTCCCTCGGGGCGGCGCGGTACCTGTTGCCCGCCGCGCTCGTGCGTTCGGCCGGGCAGGCCCGGGCCGTGTTGCGCCGGCAGGGGGCGCAGGTGGTGGTGGGGATGGGCGGGTACCCGAGCGCCCCGGCGGTGCTGGGGGCGCGGCTCGCCGGGATACCGGCGGTGATCCACGAGTCCAACGCCGTGCCCGGCCGTGCCAACCGGTTCGCCGCCCGGCTCACCCCGCACCTGGCCGTCGCCTTCGACCGCAGCCGGCCCCACCTCACCGGTGGGGAGAAGGCCCTCACCACCGGCATGCCCATCGCCGCCGCGCTCGCCGGGCTCGACCGGTCGGCCCTCCGGGACCGGGCGCGCGCCGAGTTCGGGATCCCGGACGGCGCCCGGCTGCTCGTGTTCAACGGCGGCAGTCTCGGGGCCGCCCGGCTCACCGCCGCCGCCACCGCGCTGGCGGCGGCCTGGCGGCACCGCACCGACGTGTACCTCCTCATCAAGACCGGCCCCGCCGCCCTCGACGCCGCGCGCCGCGAGCTCGCCGAGAACGGCGGCCACCGGGTGGCCCGGGCCGTCCCGTACCTGGACCGCATGGACCTCGCCTACGCCGCCGCAGACCTGATGGTGTGCCGGGCCGGCTCGGCCACCGTGGCCGAGCTCGCCAGTACCGGGCTGCCCGCCGTCCTGGTCCCGTACCCGCACGCCCCCGGTGACCACCAGACCCACAACGCCCGCGTCCTCGTCGACGCCGGGGCGGGCCTGCTGCTGCCCGACGCCGAGACCGGCGCCGACCGGCTGGCCGCGCTCGTCGGCCCCCTCCTCGACGAGCCGGCCCGGCTCGCCGCCATGTCCGGGGCCGCCGACCCCGGACCGCACGCCCACGCCGCCGAACTCCTCGCCGCCGAGGTGCTGAGGCTGGCCGGACATCCCGCCGCGGCCACGGTCACGGCGGCGGCGAACGCCCGGGCCGCCGGAACCTCCACGCCGTCCACGGCTGCCTGACCCCCGGATCCGGCCCGGCGCCGACCCTCCACACCGCACACGTCCACGTACACCGCACACGTACGCCTCACACGTCCACGTACACCGCACACCTGCGTCCACGCACGCACTCGTACCGGAGATCGCATGAACACCACTGCTCCCCGCACCCCTTCGACTCACGCCGCCCTCGACGGCTCCTGGGCCGGGCGCACCGTGCTCGTCACCGGGGCCGAAGGGTTCATCGGCTCCACCCTCGTCGACCTGCTCGTGGCGCGCGGGGCCCGGGTGCGGGCCTTCGTGCACTACAAGCCCTACGCCGAGAAGGGCCACCTCGCCCGCTACCTGGACCCCACCGGACCCGGCGCAGGCGCCGTGGAGATGTACGCGGGCGACGTGCGGGACGCCGGCCGGGTCTCCGACGCCGTCGAGGGCTGCGACACCGTCTTCCACCTCGCCGCGCTGATCGGCATCCCCTACAGCTACGCCTCGCCCGGCGCCTACGTGCAGACCAACGTGGTCGGCACCGAGAACATCGCCGAGGCGGCCCGACGGCACGGGGTGCGGCGCCTGGTCCACACCTCGACCAGCGAGGTCTACGGCACCGCGCGGACCGTGCCGATCGCGGAGGACCACCCGCTCCAGCCGCAGTCCCCCTACTCCGCCTCCAAGATCGGCGCCGACATGACGGCGCTCTCCTTCCACGCGGCCTTCGGGCTCCCCGTCACGGTGGTGCGGCCCTTCAACACCTACGGGCCCCGGCAGTCCGCGCGCGCCGTGATCCCCACGATCCTGGCCCAGTTGCACGCGGGTGCGGAGGAGGTCCGGCTCGGCTCGCTCACCCCGACCCGGGACTTCACGTACGTCACCGACACCGCGGAGGGCTTCCTCGCGGTGGCCGACTGCGACCGTGCCGTCGGCGAGACCGTGAACCTCGGCAGCGGTCGCGAGATCTCCGTCGGGGACCTCGCGGCGGCGCTGATCGCGGCCTCCGGACGGCGGGCCCGCGTGGTCACCGACCCGGACCGGTTGCGGCCCGCCGCCAGTGAGGTGGAGCGGCTGCTGTCCGACAACTCCCGGGTCCGCGAGTGGGCGGGCTGGCAGCCGAGGGTGCCGCTCGTGGAGGGGCTGCGCCGCACCTCCGACTGGGTAGCGGAGCACCTGCACCTCTTCGCCCCCGGCCGCTACCAGGTCTGACGGAGACGGAGACGGCGGACCGGGACAGGGCGGGAGACGGGGCCTCAGGCCGGTTCCGGGCCGCGGGCCGCCAGCAGCAGGGCGATGTCGTCGGGCCGGTCGGCGGCCTGGAGGGCCGCGGCGGTGAGCCGGTCCGCGAGATCGCCGAGCGGGGCCCGCCCGGCCCCGGCCAGCGTGGACCGGATCCGCTCCACGCCCAGGTCGATGTCCGTACCGGGGTGCTCGACCAGCCCGTCCGTGTACAGGGCGAGCACCCCGCCGGTGTCGAGACGGAAGCCGGTCTCGGGGTAGGAGGCGTCCGCCGTCACGCCCAGGACCACCCCGCCGGGCAGGTCCAGGACGCGCGTGTGGCCGTCCGGGTCCCTGAGGAGGGGCTGCGGATGGCCGGCCCGGACCGCCCTGGCCCGTCCCGTGCCCGGTTCCAGCAGGACGTAGCAGAGGCTGGCGAACTGTCCGGGATCGAGGTCGATGAGGAGCCGGTTGGTGCCCCGGACGACTTCCTGTGGAGGGTTGCTGCCGCCCAGCGCGAACGCCCTCACCGCGCTGCGGAGTTGACCCATGGTCGCGGCGGCGGCGACCCCGTGCCCCTGGACGTCGCCGATGACCAGGGCGAGGGTGCCGTCGCCCGGTTCGATCACGTCGTACCAGTCGCCGCCCACGTCCATGCCCTGCGTGCCGGCCAGGTACCGGCCCACCGTGCGGACGTGTTCGTTCTCGGGCAGCCGGTGCGGCAGCAGGGCGTCCTGGAGCCCGCGGGCGAGCGCCGCCTCGGAGTCGTAGCGCTGGGCCCGCTCCAGGGCCTGCGCGATCAGTCCGGCGAGCGCGGTGAGCACGGTGCGTTCCTCGGCGGCGAAGCCGCGCGGGGAGTCGAACCCGAGGATGCAGGAGCCCACCGGCCGCCCGGAGGCGATCAGCGGGAGGAAGGCCCGCGCGCCGACGTCCGAGTCCATCGGGATCCCCGGATAGGCGGCGGCCAGGTGCTGCATGGACTCGAAGAACAGCGGCCGCCCCGAGGTCAGCGCCTCCACCCCGGGCAGCCGCACGTCCAGCCCGACCCCGTCGAACCGGTCCAGGAAGCCGTGCGGGAAGCCCGTCTCCCAGGCCAGGAACAGGTGCCGTTCGTTGAGCAGGTAGATGGCCAACTGACGGCCCCCGAAGGCGGGCAGCAGTTCCTCGGTGACCACCGCCGACACCTGCCGCGCCGTGATCGCCCCGCTGAGGGCGATGGCCAGGGCCACCGGCCGGTACGGGGCCTCCGCGCGGGCCGCGGCCGGGCCGGGGGCCGCGTCCGGGTCCGGAACGGTCAGGGAACCGGGCGCGTACAGCGGCCGGTCCGCGGGCCGGAGGGTCACCGTGACCCCGCCCGCGCCCGGGTAGAGGTCGACCGCCAGCCAGTCGCGTTCCCCGCGGCGGGCCAGGAAGCGCACCTCGTCCCCGGACAGCAGGACGGCCCGGAAGTGGTCCTCGTAGGCGGGGTGCCCCAGCCAGGGCACTGCCTCCCACAGCACCTCGCCGGTCGGCCCGGTGGGCCCGGGCCGGTCCGAGCCGAGGAGCGCGGCGGCCGGGGGATTGGCGTACGTGACCCGGCCGAGGCGGTCCAGGGAGAGCAGGGCGTACGGCAGCCGGTCGGCGGGATAGGCCGGGTTCGTGCCGGTGCCCGGGTCGAGGAGGAAACCGGTGATCCGCCCGCCGGGGCGGGCGGTCACCTCCAGGAGCAGGCCCCGACCGTCCAGGCCGCGCAGCGGCACCCGGCGGGTGGCCTCCCCGCCGCCCGGCTGTGGGGAGGCCAGGTCCCGCACCGCCGCCCACAGCCCGTACCGGTCCTCCCGGGCCCAGCCCGCGGTGAGGGCGCCGACGGTGCCGGGGAAACCCGCCGGGTCGATGCCCGCGATGGCGCACAGGGCGGGATCGGCGGTGACGGCTCCGGTGCCGAGGTCCCATTCGAAGTGTCCGGTCCGTACCGGCGAGGCGGCCGGGGCCGGGAGCTGGAGGCTCACCGGGGACGCCTCCCAGTCCACCGACCGACCGGCGGCGGACAGCGCGGCCAGCGCGGTGCCGAGGCGCCGGGCCCCGCGCCGCAGGGCCCGCCGCTCGGCGGCCCCGACGGGGATCCCGGGGGTGGCCGCCCGCAGGTGGAAGAGGACCCCGAAGCGGGTGCCGTCCGCCTCGACGGGCGCGTAGCAGGAGCCGAACGGGAACGGCAGCCCCGCCATGAGCTGCGGGAAGCGCCGCATGGCCTCCTCGTCGTCGGCCAGGTGCACCGCCCGGCCGGTGCGCTGCACCTCGGCCACCGGGTAGGGGCGGTTGAGGTGCATCCGCCACCAGGGCTGGAAGAGCTGCCCGGGGAGGCCCGCCAGGACCGCGAGGCGCAGCAGGTCCGGGCTGCCGGAGCGCAGGTACACCCCGCCCGCGTAGCCGCCCGCCGCCTCGGTGCTGCTCACGGCGGCCTGGGCGAGGAGCAGGGTGAACTCGTCCGGGCCCCCGGCGGCAGCGGCGCCGGCCCCTCCGGGCTCCGGCGCCGGTCGCCCGGCCACGCCGTCCCCGGTCACACAGCCAGCATGGCCCAGCCCCGGCGCGACGCGCACCCGGGGGGATCGGACGGGACGGGGAAGGCGGGCACGGGGGATGCGGGCGCGGCGGGGTGCGGGGCGGCCCGGTGGGGCGAGTCCCCGCCGGTGGCCGGAAGGAGTCGCGCTTGACCGGCTACCGGCTACCGGCTACCGGCGCGCCCCGCCCCCGGCGAGGGCCGGGGACGGGGCACGGGCCGGGGCGGGGCCGTGGGGAGGTGGGTCCGATGGGGTGGCTCCGACCGGGCCCCGTCCGGGTACCGGAGCCGGGACCGGGGCCCGGCCGGAGCGGTCAGGACCGGTCGGTCACCGCGGGTCCGGGTGGCGGAGCAGCCGCAGCGCGTTGCCGACGACCAGCAGCGTGGACCCCTCGTGGACGAGGACCGCGGGGCCGATCCCCATCCCCAGCACCGTGGCCGGGACCAGCACGGCCACGATGCCCAGGCTCAGCCACAGGTTCTGCCGGATGACGCGGGTGGCGCGGCGGCTCAGCCCCGTGATGAACGGCAGCCGGTCCAGGTCGTCGGACATCAGGGCGATGTCGGCGGTCTCCAGGGCCACCGCCGAGCCTGCCGCGCCCATCGCCACACCCACGGTGGCACCGGCCAACGCGGGGGCGTCGTTGACCCCGTCCCCGATCATCGCGGTACGGCCGCCGGCCCGCAGGTCCTTGATCGCGCCGGCCTTGTCCTCGGGCAGCAGCCCGCCGCGGGCCTCGTCGATGCCGACCTGCGCGGCCACGGAGTCCGCCACCCGCTGGTCGTCGCCGGACAGCATCACCGTGCGGGTCACGCCGAGCTCCCGGAGCCGGGCCACCGTGGCGGCGGCCTCCGCGCGCGGGGTGTCCATCAGGCCGAGCACGCCGAGGTGGCGGTCGCCGTGGCGGACGGCCATCGTGGTGCGGCCGGCCGCCGCCAGTTCCTCCGCTTGGGCGCGCAGGGCCGCCGGGACGGGCGTCCCGGCCTCGTCGAACCCGGCGAGACTGCCGATCCGGACCTCGGTGTCCCCGATCCGGCCCGCCACGCCCTGTCCGATCACGGCCCGGACGTCCACCGCCTCGGGGATCCGCCGGTCCACGTCCCCGCCCCTGCCTCCGTCCCCGTTCGCGAGCCCGACACCGCCTGCGACGCCGCCACTCGCTCCGACTCGGCCTTCGACTCCGACGCCGCCACCGGCTCCGGTGGGGCCGTCCGTGTCGCTTCCGGCCAGGTGGGCGGGGGCGTCCCGGACCACGGCCTGGGCCAGCGGGTGGTCGCTGTACCGCTGCACGGCCAGCGCCGTCCGCAGGAGTTCGGCCCGGTCGGCGCCCTCGGCGGGGAGGACGTCCGTGAGCCGGGGGCGGCCCTCCGTGAGGGTGCCGGTCTTGTCGAAGGCGACCGTGCGCAGCCGACCGAACTCCTCCAGCGGGGCCCCGCCCTTCACGAGCACTCCGCCCCGTGCGGCGCGGCCCACGGCGCTGAGGACGGCCGCCGGGGTGGCGATCGCCAGGGCGCAGGGGCTGGCGGCGACCAGGACGGCCATGGCCCGGTAGAAGCTGTCGGAGAAGGGCTCGCCGGTGAACCAGCCGTACGCCGACAGTGCGAGGACCAATGCCAGCACGCCCGGCACGAACACCTTCTGGAAGCGGTCGGTGAAGCGCTGCGTCGGAGACTTGCGGTCCTCGGCCTCGCGGACCATGCGCACCACGCGGCTGAGGGTGTTGTCGGCGGCCCGCCGGGTGACCACCAGCTCCAGGGCGCCCGCGCCGTTCACGGTGCCCGCGAACAGCCGGCTGTCGGCCGGGACGGCGCCGGGGAGGGCCAGGGCCGCGGCGGGGTCGGGGACGGGACGCTTGTCGGCGGGGACGCTCTCCCCGGTGATGGGGGACTGGTCCACGCTGCCGGTGCCGGCGACGAGGAAGCCGTCGGCGGGGACGCGGGTGTGGGGGCGCACGGCCACGCGGTCACCGGGTACCAGCTCCTCCACCGGCACCTCGGCGGTGGCGGTACCGGTCAGCCGCAGGGCGGTGCGCGGGGCGAGGGCTCCCAGGGACTCGATGGAGCGACGGGCACGGCCGAGGGCGTACCCCTCCAGGGCGTGTCCGAGGCTGAACAGGACCAGCAGGACCGCGCCCTCCTCCCAGCGGCCGATGGCGGCGGCGCCCGCGGCGGCGACCAGCATCAGGAAGTCCACGTGGAAGACGCCCTTGCGGACGCTGCCCAGGGCCTCGCGGAGGGTGAAGAACCCGCCGAAGAGGTAGGCGGCCATGAAGAGGGGGGTCAGGCCGAGGGCGAGACCGGCGATCCAGACCGTGAGCGCCAGCAGGGCGCTGATCAGTTCGGCACGCTCACCGAGGAAGCCGTGCCGGTGCGTGTTCGTACTCATGGAATAAATATATCAGCACATTTAAATGTATGAAGATGTGGAAGTGTGGATGTCCGGAGGTGCCGACGTAGAGTGAGGGCGTGGACACAGGCGAACAGGGCGCGCAGGGCGCACACGACGGGCGCGAGGCCCGGGCAGGGGTGAACGGGCCCGGTGGGCGGGACGGAAGGACCGGAACGGACGGTCGGGCCTCCCTGGACCCGAACCTGAACTCCGACCCGAACTCCGACCCGGATCCCGGACCCCGCGGCGACGTCGGCCCGCTCCTCACCGAAGAGGCCGCCGCGGCCGTGGCCGAGGTGATGCAGGGGCTGTCCGCCCCCGCCCGCGTCCGCATCCTCGACCGGCTGCTGCGCGCCCCCTGCTCCGTCGGGGACCTCGCGGCCGACCTCGCCCTCGGTCAGCCGACCGTCTCCAACCACCTCCGGCTGCTCCGCCACCTCGGCCTCGTCGCCGGTCACCGCGCCGGGCGCAGCGTGATCTACGGACTCCGCGACGAGCACGTCGCCGAACTCCTGCGCCAAGTCCTGGCCCACGTGCACCACGACCTGCCACAGTGAGGGCGTGCGCGTACTGATCGTCACCGCGGGCTCCTGGGGCGACGTGGCCCCCTACACCGGGCTCGGCTCCCGCCTCCGGGACGCCGGACACACCGTGGACCTGGCCGGCCACGCCCGCTTCGAGGCCCCCGTCACCGCCCGGGGCCTCGGCTTCCGGGCCCTGCCCGTGGATCCCCGGGCCGAACTGGCCTCACCGGCGGGGCAGCGGCTCGCCCGCGCGGGCAGCGCGCCCCTGGAGATGCTCCGCATCCTGCGGATGGCGCGGCAGTTCATGCCCGAGCTCACCGCGGGGGTGGTGGAGGCCGTGGGACAGGGAGCCGACGTCCTCCTCTCCGCCACCGTCACCGACCCGCTCTGCGCCGCCCTCGCCGAAGCCCACCGGATCCCGCACCTCGGCGTCCACCTCCAACCCCTCGCCCCCACCGCCGCCTTCCCGCCCCTGGTCACCGGCCTCCGCTCCCTCGGCGGCACCGGGAACAGGCTCGCGGGCCGCGCCCTGTGGGCCGGGACGGAGCTCCTCTTCGGCCCCGCCGTCCGCTCCCTCCGCCGCGACCTCTCCCTGCCCCCGCGGCGGTTCGGCGGCCCCCTCGGTCTCGCCGCGGACCGACCGGTGCACCACGGGTTCAGCCCCCTGGTCGTCCCCGCCCCCGTCGACTGGCCCGCCGGACACCACGTCGGCGGCTACTGGTGGCCGGCCGACACCCCCGACTGGCGACCCGAACCCCGCCTCCTCGACTTCCTCCAGGCGGGCCCGCCCCCGGTGTTCGCCGGATTCGGCAGCTTCGTCACCGGCGACCCCGAACGCCTCAGCTCCCTCCTCGCCGCCGCCTTCCGAGCCGCCGGCGTCCGGGGCATCGTCCAGGCCGGCTGGAGCGGGCTCCACGCCGAGCACGACGACCTCCTCACCGTCGCCGACGTACCCCACTCCTGGCTGTTCCCGCGCACCGCCGCCGTGATCCACCACGCCGGAGCGGGCACCACGGCGGCCGGCCTCCGCGCCGGGGTCCCCGCCGTCCCCGTGCCCGTCCAACTCGACCAGCACTTCTGGGCCGCCCGACTCACCGCGCTCGGTGTCGCCCCCCTCGCCCTCCGGTACCAGGACCTCACCGCGGGCCGCCTCGCGGGTGCCATCCGCCGCGCCGTCACCGAGCCCGCCCACCGCGACCGCGCCCGACACCTGGCCGACGGCATCGCGACCGAGGACGGCGCGGCCCCCGTGCTCGCGGCGCTGGAGCGGTTGCAGGGGTGACCTCGAACCGTCACGCGGGCGCCCGCACGATCACGTGTGATGCGGCAATGTCACATGTGACCGTGCGGGGTCACGCGTGATTCCGCACCATCACACGTGACCGTGCGAGGTCACGCCCGACATTGCAATACCACAGGTCACCCCATACCCCCATCCGACGCACCGCCCGCGCCGCCACCCCCGCCCGCGGCCCCCCGCTCCGTCAACCGGTGCAACTTCAGGGCGAGTTGCAGCTCCAGTGCGCTCTCCGGGGAGTTCCAGTCGGGGCCGAGCAGGGACCGTACCCGGTCCAGTCGCTGCACCACCGTGTTCACGTGCACGTGCAGGGCCTCGCGGGTCCGGGTCAGGCTCGATCCGTGGGCGAAGTACGCCTCCAGGGTCCCGGCCAGGTCGGTGCCCCGTTCCGCGTCGTAGGCCAGTACGGGATCCAGGACGCCCGTCACGTACGAGGACAGGTCGGCCCGCTCGCCGAGCAGCAGCCCCACGAACCCGAGATCGGCCAGGGCCGCACCGTGACCGTGCCGGCCGAGGGCCCGCAGGGCCGACAGGCAGCGCCGGGCCTCCGCGTGGGCCCGGGGCAGCTCGGCGGGACCGGCCGCCGGCCCCGCCGCGCCCACCGTCACGCCCGCAACCGACATGCCGACCCCACCCGGGGCCCCGCCCGCCCCGGCCCGTCCCCCGCCGGCCGAGGACGCGGACACCCCCGCCGTACCGGCCAGCTCCGCCGCCAACTCCCGCGCCACCGCGCCCGGATCCTCCGCCGGGACCACCAGGACCACCTGGTCCAGGTGCAACCCCGCCAGCCCCCGGCGGGCCTGCGCCCAGCGCGCCGCCGCGGACAACAGGCGCCGCCCCGGGACCGGTTCGGCGCCCGGCTCCGGTCCCAGGACGCACACGGCCTGCCTCCGGTCCAGTCGTACCCCCAGCCGCCGGGCCCGCCGCGCCAGCCCGCCCGCGTCGGCGGTCCCGGACAGCAGCTCGCTCAGCAGCTCCCCGCGGATCCGGTCCTCGGCCTCCGCCACCGACCGGCCCAGCAGCAACAGCAGCGCCGTCACCACGCCCGCCCGCTCGAACAGCAGCCGGTCCGCGTCCGCCAGCGCCCCCGGCCGGGTCAGCACGATGCTGCCCAACGGTTCCGGGCCGGCCACCACCGCGCACACCCAGCCGCCCCCGGCCGCCACCGCCCGCCCACCGGCCCGCGAAGCGGCCACCGCCTCCGCCGGCACCCGCTGCGGACCCGCACCGGACCGGGCCAGCTCGGCCCCCTCGCTGTCGTGCAGGACGATCCCGCCGTCCAACAACCCCGCCAGGGCCCGCGCCACCTCGGCCACGCCCCCGCCGCGCAGCACCAGGTCCGTCAGCTCGTCGTGCGCCTCCTCGGCCCGCCGGATCGCCTCGCTCTGCGCCCTGATCGTCACGGAAGCCGCGTTGAGGTCGGCCAGCGCGGCCCGGGTCTCCTCCAACAGCCGGGCCCCGTCGATGGCGATGGCCGCGTGATCGGCGAGCGAGGACAACAGGGCCACCGCGTCCGTGGTGAACCCGCGCGGCGCCCGGTCCGCGGCGTACAGCACCCCGATGATGCGGGCCCCCACCCGCAGCGGCACGCCCAGGATGGCGCGGAGCCCCTCCTCCGCCACCGCGCCGTCGATGGCCGCCGTGTGTCGGAACCGGTGGTCGGCCTGGTAGTCCCGGGTGAAGTACGGGCGCGCCGTCTGCGCCACCAGTCCGCCCAATCCCTCGCCGAGCCCCAACCGCACCTGCTGGAAGGCCGCCGCCACCGAGCCGTCCGTGACCCGCATGTACGTCTGGCCGGCGGCCTCGTCGTTGAGGGACAGGTAGGTCACGTCGGTGCCGAGCAGCAGCTTCGCCCGGTGCACGATGGCGCGCAGCACCGCGTCCAGGTCCCGCAAGCCGGCCAGGTCGCTCGCCGTGTCGAACAGCGCTGTCAGTTCCGCCTCGCGCCGTCGGTGCTGCCCGATGGTCCGCCGGATCCGCAGGGCCACCTCGGTGGCCTCCGTGACGGCGGCCAACCCGGCCCCCGTCACACCCGCGGCCCGGGCCTCGGCCGCGGGCCGGGCGAAGTCCTCCGCGGGCGCGCCCTGGTCCAGCAGGTCCAGGAGCCGGCGCAGTCCGGCCAGGGCGGTGGGGTCGTTGCCGGGGCCTGTCACGGTGGGGAGCATACGGTCCCTCCGCCACGCGCCGGAACGTTCCTGCCGAGGCGGAAACGCACGGGACGACGGGCACGGGTTCGAGGGCGGACGGGCGAGCGGGGCCCCGGCGGGCCCCGCGGACCCGCCGGGCGGACGGTGCGGGAGGTCAACCGGTCAACGAGTCCTCCGAGCGGCCCTTCCCCGTGGCACCCGAACCGGTCGCGCCCGAACCGCCGCCCGCGCCGGCCCGCGTGCCCGCCCCGGCGCCGGCAGCCCGGCCGGCACCGTCCTCCACCGCGGAATCCCCGAGTACCCCGGGCTCCCCGGCCGTTCCGGCCCGGCCGCCGGACCCGCCGAGCGCGATGCCGCGGGTCTCCCGGGCGACCAGCACCGTGCCCACCGTCACCAGCGAGGCCACGCACAGGTACACCGACACCGGCAGGGCCGAGTCGTACTCCCTCAGCAGCTCCACCGCGACGATCGGGGCCAGTGCCCCGCCCACGATCGAGGCGAGCTGCGAGCCCATCGAGGCACCCGAGTACCGCACCCCGGTCTCGAACATCTCCGAGATGAAGGCGGCCTGCGGCCCGTACATGGCCCCGTGCAGCAGCAGTCCGACGGTCACGGCCAGCACGATCACGGGGAAGGAGCGGGTGTCGAGGAGCGCGAAGAAGGCGAAGGCCCACAGCGCCATGCCGGCCGCCCCGATGAGGGTGACGGGCCGGCGCCCGATCCGGTCGGACAGCGCGCCCCACAGCGGGATCGTCACGAAGTGCACGGCCGAACCGATCAGCACGGCGTTCAGGGCCTGGCTCTTGGGCAGTTCGAGCTCGTTGGTCACGTACACGAGCAGGAAGGCGGTCACGATGTAGTAGGAGATGTTCTCGCCGAGCCGGGTGCCGATCGCGGTGAGCACCTGCCGCCAACCGGTCCGGAAGACCTCCACCACCGGGGCGTGCCCGCCCTCGCCGGCCGCGGCCCGGGCGGCGGCCCGCGCCTGCGCCTCCAGGAAGACCGGGGACTCCGAGACGGAGATGCGGATCCACAGGCCGATCACCACGAGGACCCCGGACAGCAGGAACGGTATCCGCCAGCCCCAGGCGAGGAAGGTCTCCTCCGACTGCACGGCGGCCAGCAGCGCGAGCACACCGGTGGCGAGGAGGTTGCCGCCGGGGGCGCCGGCCTGCGGCCACGAGGCCCAGAACCCGCGCCTGCGGTCGTCCCCGTGCTCGGACACCAGCAGGACGGCCCCGCCCCACTCCCCGCCGAGGGCGAAGCCCTGTACCAGCCGCAGCAGCGTCAGCAGGACGGGGGCGGCCGCGCCGACGGTGGCGTGGGTGGGCAGCAGTCCCATCGCGAAGGTGGCGCCGCCCATCATGAGCAGGCTCAGTACGAGCAGCTTCTTGCGGCCGACCCGGTCCCCGAAGTGCCCGAACACCACCCCGCCGAGGGGGCGGGCGGCGAAGCCGACGGCGTAGGTCAGGAAGGCGAGCAGGGTCCCGGTCAGCGGATCGCTCGACGGGAAGAACAGCTTGTTGAAGACGAGGGCCGCGGCGGAGCCGTAGAGGAAGAAGTCGTACCACTCCACGGTGGTGCCGACGAGGCTGGCGGCGACGATCCTCTTGATGTTCCCTGGCTGTGCTGCGGGGGTGGCGAAGGCGGCCATGGGCACCACTTTCGGACGGGAGGGGGAGGTTCCTGTGCCGCCACACCATAGGAACGCCCAGGTCAAGGGCACATGGTGCGGGCCACCACATTTCCCGGGCACCGCATGTGCCCCGCCGCCATGGCCGCCGTCGCGGGTCGGGCCCCGGTCGTCCCGGAACGGGTCCGGGCCGGCACCCGTGGGGGTACCGGCCCGGGCCGGGTGGACGGCGTGCCGTCAGTCCTCGTCGCGGTGGGAGACCCGTTCGAAGAACCAGGCTCCGGCGAAGACCACGGCCGCACAGGCGAAGGGGACCGTCGCCGCGTCCCGCCCGTCGACCAGCCAGAAGACGACCCCGGCGAGAAGGCCGAGGAGGCCGAGGGCGAAGAAGGCCGTCGAGTTCTTTCGTGGTTCGTTCATGATGCTCCACATCGGGTGTCGGTGCGGGACGGTCAAGACTCGATGATCTTGCGTTGGGAATCCATCCGCGTTGACACCCATGTCCTCGGCGTGGGTCCTCCGGGGTGCGGGCACGCGAAGGAGCGGCCCTCCGTGGTGCTGGAGGGCCGCTCCGGGATGGTGCGGGGTGGTGCCGGTGTCACGTGTGGGGGAGCGATGACGGGGTGTCACCGGCGGACCGTGGTGCCGGTCGGGTCACGGGGTTATGTGGAGCAGCTTGTTCGCGGTGCCGGAGGAGGGGTTCTTGATGGCGTCGGCCGTGGCCCCGCCGGTCAGGGCGGCGGCCGTGTCGGCCGGGGTGGCCGCCGGGTTGGCGGCCAGGTAGAGCGCGGCCGCACCCGCCACGTGCGGGGCCGCCATGGAGGTGCCGGAGATGGTCTTCACGCCGGTGTCGCTGTCGTTCCAGGCGGAGGTGATGTCCGAGCCGGGGGCGTAGATGTCGACCACGGAGCCGAAGTTGGAGAAGGAGGACTGCTCGTCGTCCGCCGTGCTGGAGGCGACGGTGAGGGCCTCGGGGACCCGGGAGGGCGAGCCCTGGCCGGCGTCGGAGGACTCGTTGCCCGCCGCCACGGCGAAGGTGACCCCGGAGTCGATGGCGCGCTTGACGGCCGCGTCGAGGGCCTCGTCGGCGCCGCCGCCCAGGCTCATGTTGGCCACGGAGGGGCCGGAGTGGTTCTGCGTCACCCAGTCGATGCCCGCCACCACCTGCTCGGTGGTGCCGGAGCCGTTGTCGTCGAGCACCCGCACCGCCACGACCTTCGCCTTCTTGGCCACGCCGTGGGCGGTGCCCGCGATGGTGCCGGCCACGTGGGTGCCGTGCCCGTTGCCGTCGTCGGCGGAGTCGTCGTTGTCGATGGCGTCGAAGCCGTGGACCGCGCGGCCCCCGAAGTCCTCGTGGGAGATCCGGACCCCGGTGTCGATGACGTACGCGGTGACGCCCTCGCCGCCGCCGTCCGGGTAGGTGTACTTCTCGTCCCCGGCGGTGTCGGACTGGTCGATGCGGTCCAGGCCCCAGGAGGGCGGGTTGTCCTGCGTCTCGTTGATGGTGAAGCGCTTGTTCTGGACCACCTGGCCGACGGCCGGGTCCGCGGCGAGCCGCTTGGCCTCCTGCACGGTCAGGTCGGAGGCGGAGAAGCCGTTCACGGCGGAGCCGTAGGAGCGCTGCAGGGTGCCTCCGTACTTCTTCGCGAGATCCTGCTTGTTCGCGGATGCGTCGAGGATGACCACGAAGCTTCCGGCCACGGCGCCCGGGGCGCCGAGGCCGTGCACGGTCCCCTCGGCCGGGGTGGTGGCGCCGGCGAGAGGGCCGGCGAAGAAGGCCGCGGCCACCGCCGTGGCCGCTCCGGCGGCCAGAGCCGTGTTGCGAAGACCGTTGGATCGCTTGTGAGTTGCCATGAAGAAGGGTGCTCCTTGCTGTGACGTGTGGGGCGTCGACGTGCTGAGCAACCCTGTTCCGATTGACAGGAGCAAATCAAGGGCGGACCGGCGGTAAGGGGTTGTTCAACAAGGTTTCTTAAAAGGCCCTCCATATTCCCGCCACAACGTTCACGTCTCCCGGGCGGCTCCGTCACGGGACCGGCACGGATCGGACGACGGGGACGGACGCGTCGCGGGGCCGGGAGACCCCGCGCGGTCGGCCGCCGTCATGCTGCGGCGCAGCAGTGCCGGGTCGGTGACCTGGTAGCCGGCGGTGATCAGGACCTCCGCCCCGGCCCGCAGGTAGGCGGTGTGGGCGGCGGTGACCTGTTCCGGCGCGCGGTCGAGCACCCTCCCCGTCCACAGGGGGTCGTCCAGGTCGCACCCCTGGTCGGCGAGTTGGTTGCTGAGGCCGCCGTCCAGGACCAGGGTCCGTTCGGTCAGGGGCAGGGGTCCGGTGGCGCGGGTCATCGGCCGAGCTGCCGCATCACGTGTCCGGCGATCAGTTCCAGGTGGTCCAGGTCGTGCAGGTCCAGGACCTGGAGGTAGATCCGCTGGGATCCGACGGCCGCGTAGGAGCCGATCTTGTCCACGATCTCGGCGGGGCTGCCCGCCAGTCCGTTCGCCTTGAGTTCCTCCACCTCCCGTCCGATCGCGGCCGCCCTGCGGGCCACCTCCGTGTCGTTCTTTCCCGCGCACACCACCAGTGCGTTGGAGTACACCAGCGCGCCGGGTTCCCGGCCTTCTTCCTTCATGGCGGCCCTGACCCGGCCGAACTGCCGGTCGGTGTCGGCCACCGAAGCGAACGGGATGTTGAACTCGGCCGCGTAGCGGGCCGCGAGGCGCGGGGTGCGGACCGCGCCGTGGCCGCCGATCAGCACCGGCACCCTCGCCTGGGTGGGCTTGGGCAGCGCCGGTGAGTCGGTGAGCCGGTAGTGGCGGCCCTCGTGGCTGAACTTCTCGCCGACGGGGGTGCGCCACAGTCCGGTGATCACGGCCAGCTGTTCCTCCAGCCGTGCGAACCGTCCGTCCGGGAAGGGAATCCCGTACGCGCGGTGTTCCTCTTCGAACCAGCCTGCCCCCAGGCCGAGTTCGATCCTTCCGCCCGACATCTGGTCCACCTGCGCGACCTGGACGGCGAGGACTCCGGGGAGCCGGAAGGTGCCCGCTGTCATCAGCGTGCCGAGTCTGATGCGGCGGGTCTCCCGGGCGAGGCCCGCCAGGGTGATCCAGGCGTCGGTCGGTCCGGGCATCCCGGCCGGCTCCCCGCCGGGCTCCGGTTCCGCCCCCATACGCAGGTAGTGGTCGGAGCGGAAGAAGGCGTCGAAGCCGAGGTCTTCCGAGGCCCGGGCCACCCGGAGGAGGGTGTCGTAGTCGGCGCCCTGCTGGGGTTCCGTGAAGATGCGAAGATCCATTCCTCCATCCTGCCGCGTCGGCACCCCGCCGGGTGAATCTCGTCAACCGGGGTGTCCGGGGCCGTCCGTGCCAGTGACCGGGGGCCCGCGGAGATCGTTGCCCCGGACGGAGCCGGACCGCCCGGCCCTCGCGCCGGCGGCCGTCGCCGGTGCGTCCACCGCACCCTCCCCTGTGGGAGGGCCCGGGCCGAGGAGGCCGCCATGTCCCAGGAATCCGTGCCGGAGCACCCCGGACAGGCAGCACACGACCACGTACGCCAGGAGATCCCGGCGCCCGCCCCGAGCGGTCAGCCGAAGGGTCTGCTGCAGCAGATGGAAGAGCTGATGGCCGCGCTCAACGCCGATCTGTCCCAGCTCGACGCCGACCTCCAGTCCTCCGCGGAGCGCCCCGCCTCCGACACGCGGCCGCTGGGCGGCCACACCACGGGGGCCGAGAGCCCCGCCTACCGCGGCTTCTGACCGAGGGCCTGCCGGGCCCCACGCCCCCCGCCGCCCGCCGCTGCCGCGGCCGGGCGGGGTCGCCGCCGGGGAACCGGTGGCCGGGGTGGCGGCCGCCGCCTCGGCTGCGTCGGCCGGCAGGGCGGCCGACGGCACCAGCGGGGGCACCGGCCGCGGCGGCGTGGCCGTGACGGTGGTGGGCGGGGCCAGCTGCGGGAAGGCCGACTTCGGGGTGAGCGGGGTCTCCTCCGCGCCCAGGTCGATGACGGGCAGGCCGCGGGTCAGCGCCTCCGAGGGCTTGGGGGCCTCCAGCACCAGGGGCGGCGAGAGGGACGGGCCGCGGGGGCCGCCCTCCCGGTCCGCGACGAGGGCCAGCGCCCGCCGCCCGGCGACCGTGCCCCGCTTGTCCGCGAGGGCCCCGCGCAGCCCGATCGACGCCTCCAGCTCGGCGCGGGCCCGGTCCAACTGCCCGTTGCAGAGGGCGAGGATGCCGCGCTCGTGGTGGAAGTACGCCTCCTCCGCGACCTCTCCGGCGATCCGGGCCGCCTCCTGGCCGGCGCGCAGGATCCGCTCCCAGGCACCCCAGTGCAGTCCGGCCGCGAAGGCGGGGGCGGCGGTACGGGCCAGCAGCACGGCCGCGCTCGGCTTGCCGTCCTCCTGGCCGGGGACCAGGGTGGCCAGGGCCGCGAGGACGGCGTCCGCCTCGGCGACGGCCCGGTCCGGGCTGACCGATCCGTGCCCGGTCCACCAGGTGTAGTGCTGGGCGGCGGTGAGGGCCAGCTCGGCGGCCTCGTCCCCGTACCCGGCCTCCTCCAGCTGTCGGGCCACTCCGGCGGCCAGCCGGTAGCGGGACCCGGAGGGGCCGATCAGCCCGCAGGCCAGGAGCTCCCCCACGGCGGTGTCGGCGTGGGTGTCGCCGATGAGGGCGGGCAGGTGCGCCTGGTGCGGGAGTTCCCCGCCGAGGGCGACGGCGAAGCGGAGCGCGGCGCGGGCGGACTCGCTGAGCCGGGAGGCGAGCAGCACGGCGGGCGCGGCGGCCTGACCGATGCCGGGCAGTCCGGTCTCGGTGGGCGCGCTCCGCTCCTCGAAGACGCCGGGCTCCTCGCCGTCCTCGTCCTCTTCGGAGCGGCGCTGTTCCTCGCGTTGCCGCAGCAGGGCCGCGGCCTGGACGAAGCGCAGCGGGAGGCCGTCCCCGGCGAACCAGAGGTCACCGGCCCAGGCCGTCTCCTCCTCGGTGAGGGAACGGCCGAGGGCGTGCTCCAGCAGGGCGACGGCCCCGGCCTTGGAGAGCCCGCCGAGGGCGACCTCCTCGACCTGGGCGGATTCCGAGGGGGCCGGGGTGTCCGGGGCGGCGCCGAGCAGGTAGGCGCATTCGGGGGTGGCCCGGAGCAGCTCGTCCAGGGCCGTCCCGCCGCATTCCAGGTCGTCGATGACGACGACGGCACCGATCTCGCGGACGGCTTCGAGGAGACCGGCCTCGTCGGGGCGCTGCCGGGAGACGTCGAAGACGGTGGCGTGCAGGGAGTACAGCAGGTCGCCGGCGGTCTGGCGGTGGCCGGAGAGGCGGACCACGCCGTCGGGGGCGAGTCCGGAGCAGTCGGCGGCGACGGCGTCGAGGAGGGCGCTGCGGCCGGCGCCGGCGGGGCCGGTGACCCGGACGGAGCGGCCGGCGCCGAGGTGGCGGGTGAGGCGTTCGCGTTCCGCTTCCCGTTCCAGGAGGGGCAGGGCGCGGGCGGTGGGTCCGGCGGCGGGGGGTCGGGCGGCGGCGAGGCGGGCCTCGCGGTCCTCGGCGGTGCGGCGGCCGGCCACGGGGGCGGAGGTGCCGGGGCGGCGGGCCTCGATCTCACTGCCGTCGACGGGGTTGACGGTCAGGAGGTGGTCGCCGCAGTCGAGTCTGGTGATGCGCGCGGGCACGGGGCTGAGCCCCCCTGCGGTCAAGGCATCGCCGCCCGCCGGACCCCCGCGCCCCTGTATCCGGTCCATGAACCAAAGCCCCCCGATCGCGTCGTGCGCCGTCGTCGTACCCGGCCTTCGCACACTCCGCTGTCGCTTCTGGTCCGGCGTCCGGCCCGTTGGGTTCACCGCGAGCCGTTCGCCGAACCCTAGACCTTGGACAAGTATCCCGGAACATGCGGGGTCCCTTCCGCACCGGACCATCACGTTATGGCCTCGGTAGCGGGAGCTTCCGCCTCCGGGAGGAGGACGTCAGGAGCACATCCGGAGGACGTCGGGAGTCGGGCGGGGTCCGATCGGAGGGCGGCGGACGGCGGGCCGGGGCGCCTGCGGCGGTCTCAGACCCGGGGCAGGGAGTCTGCGGCGAGTCCGCCCTCGATGGCGAGGATCCGGTGCAGTCGGGTGGCGACGAGGAGTCGCTGCATCTGCGGGGGCACCCCGCGCAGGACCAGGCGGCGTCCGGAGCGGCCGGCCCGGCGGTGGGCGCCCATGATCACGCCGAGTCCGGTGGCGTCCCAGGAGTCGAGGGCGGTCAGATCGAGGACCAGGTCGCCGACGCCTTCGTCCAGGGCCGAGTGGAGGGCCGTACGGGCGTCCGCCGCGCTGCGCACGTCGAGGCGACCCCCGACAGTGAGTTCGGCGTGGTCGCCCCTGATGTGCATGTGTGCTCCCCGGCAGGTGCTGCGTACGTGTGGTCCGTAGGTCGGCAACTCCACTGCAACTGACTGCCGCGAGGGCAGCGAAGTTGCCGACCGTGAGCGAACCGATACCAAATTCACCCCGGGGGGTGCGGCATCCGAACGTCCGCTCGATGTCAGTGGGTGTAGAAACCCTGTCCGCTCTTGCGGCCGATGTCACCCGCGTCGACCATCCGCCGCATCAGCTCCGGCGGGGCGAACTTCTCGTCCTGGCACTCGGTGTAGATGTTGCTGGTGGCGTGGAGCAGGATGTCGACCCCCGTGAGGTCGGCGGTCGCCAGCGGGCCCATGGCGTGCCCGAAGCCCAGCTTGCACGCGATGTCGATGTCCTCGGCGGAGGCCACGCCCGATTCGTAGAGCTTCGCGGCCTCGACCACGAGGGCCGAGATCAGACGGGTGGTCACGAACCCGGCGACGTCGCGGTTGACGACGATGCAGGTCTTGCCGACGGACTCGGCGAAGGCCCGGGTGCGGGCCAGGGTCTCGTCGCTGGTCTTGTAGCCGCGGACGAGCTCGCAGAGCTGCATCATCGGGACCGGGGAGAAGAAGTGGGCGCCGACCACGCGCTCGGGGCGCTCGGTGACCGCCGCGATCTTGGTGATCGGGATGGCGGAGGTGTTGGAGGCGAGGACCGCGTCCTCACGGACCAGCTTGTCGAGGGCCCGGAAGATCTCGTGCTTGACCTCCAGCTTCTCGAAGACGGCCTCGACGACGATGTCGGCGTCGGCGACCGCGTCGAGTTCGGTGCTGGTGGTGATCCGGGCGAGCGCGGCCTCCGCGTCCTCGGCGGACAGCTTCCCCTTGGCGACGAACTTGTCGTACGAGGCCTTGATGCCGTCGGTGCCACGGATGAGGGCGGCGTCGGTGACATCGCGCAGCACGACGTCCCAGCCCGCCTGGGCGGATACCTGCGCGATACCCGAACCCATCAGTCCGGCACCGATGACGGCGAGCTTACCGGCCACTGCACACTCCTGGATCTCTGACGGAACTCGGCTCTCCGGCGGAGACTAGCGCGCGGCGGCAGCCGTGTGACCGGGAAGTAACACGCGTCACGTCTCAGATGACGGACATCACACCGGGACGGCCCACCGCGCGGCGCCCGGACCGCAGTTGGGCCGCTATCGGCCGGGCGGGGGCACGGGGCGCCGGGGTGGTCGGCACGCCCTAGGGTTGACCGCATGGTGAATCTGACGCGCATCTACACCCGTACCGGCGACAAGGGCACCACCGCCCTCGGTGACATGAGCCGCACCGCCAAGACCGATCTGCGGATCGCCGCGTACGCCGACGCCAACGAGGCCAACGCCGTGCTGGGCACGGCGCTGGCCCTGGGCGGACTGGCCCCCGAGGTGGCCGAGGTGCTGGTGCGGGTCCAGAACGACCTCTTCGACGTGGGCGCCGACCTCGCGACCCCGGTGGTGGCCGAGCCGGAGTACCCGCCGCTGCGGGTCGAGCAGTTCTACGTGGACCGCCTGGAGGCCGACTGCGACCGGTTCAACGAGGAGCTGGAGAAGCTGCGCAGCTTCATCCTGCCCGGCGGCACCCCCGGCGCGGCCCTGCTGCACCAGGCGTGCACGGTGGTGCGGCGGGCCGAGCGGTCCACGTGGGCGGCGCTGGAGGTGCACGGGGAGACCATGAACCCGCTGACCGCCACCTACCTGAACCGCCTCTCCGACCTGCTGTTCATCCTGGCCCGCACGGCCAACAAGGAGGTCGGCGACGTCCTCTGGGTACCGGGCGGGGAGCGCTGAGGCCCCTCACCCGGAGCTTCGCAAGCCTCGGGTCCCGGGGCGGCCCGCGCCCTCCTCGCGGTGCTCCCCGAGCCCGCTCGGGACAGTGGCCGGGGCAGGGGTCGGGGCCGCGCCTTCGGGCTCCGGGGTGACGGCCTCGGGCTCCGGGGCCTTCTTCGGCCACAGCGTGTACGTCAGGGCGATCACGGCGTGGATGCCGACGACGCGCAGGGTGATGTACTGCCAGGACCGCAGCGACCCGGTGTCCCCGCCGTCGCCCACGAACCAGATCGCCGCCTGGAGCAGGGCCAGCGCCACGGCCGCGCCGAGCACGGTCCGCGACCACAACCGCCACTCGTGGGCGGCTCGCGCCTTGCCGTACCCGGCACCGGCCGGCTTGGGGGCGCCCGCGAAGCGGTGCGCGGCGTGGCCGTCGAGCCAGCGCAGGGTGTGGTGACCGAAGGCCACGGTGTAGCCGATGTAGAGAGCGGCCAGGCCGTGCTTCCAGGACGGCTCGGCCCCGTTGCGGAGGTCCAGGGTGGTGACGACCAGGAGCAGCAGCTCCAGGGCGGGCTCGCAGAGCAGCACCGCGGTGCCCAGCCGGGGCATCTTCGCGAGGTAGCGCAGGGCCAGGCCCCCGGCCAGCAGCACCCAGAAGGCGACCTCGCAGACGACGATCAGCGCGACGATCACGGCAGGACTCCTCTGGTTCCCGGGCGGCGCCCGGCGGATCGGGGTACGTCACCAGCTTCGCGGCGCGGAGGGGCCCGCACGTCGTCTGCGCAGCGGAGCCGGGACTGCATCCTTCGATGTAGCGGCCGGCGGTGCCCCGGTACCCGGCGCGGAGGCTCCGGGCCCCCGGAGCCGTGTTGGATGGGACCGTGACCCTCCCCCGCCCCCACCTGCACGACTACGCCCTCGCCGGCACCGGGCTGCTGTCCGGGCTGTTGCTGTACCGGCTGGGCCTGGACTCCAACGGTCGGATGGACCTGCTCCCCCGCTGGGCGGTGCTGGTGCCGCTGGTGGTCCTCGCCTCGATGGAGCTGCTCCGGCGGACCCTGCCGCGGACGGCCCTCGTGGTCGGTTCGGCGGCGATCCTGGCGGACCAGTTCACGGTCAGCAACCTGGCCTCCGTCCTCATGTACACGGACCTGGTGTACGCGGCCGTGGTCTACGGCGGGCCCGCCCTGGCCCGGCGCCTGCCGCCCGTCATGGGGCTGGTCTCGGTGGCGGTGACGGTGGGCGCGCTGGCCTGGTGGCAGCGGCCGGAGGCCCTGCTGGTGGGCGTGCTGACCGCCGTGGTGTGCTTCGGGCCGGCGATGACGGGGGCCGCCCTGCGCGACCACCGGGAGGCCGCCGAAGCGGCCCGGCTGCGCGCCGAACAGACCGCCCTGTTGGCCGAAATGGACCGGACCCAGGCGGTGGCCGCGGAACGGGCCCGGATGGCCCGGGAGCTGCACGACATGGTGGCCGGTCACCTCTCCGCGATCGCCATCCACTCCACCGCAGCCCTGTCCATCGACTCCCCCGCCACCAGCCGGGAGGCCCTCGGCGTGATCAGGGAGAACAGCGTGCGGGGGCTGGCCGAGATGCGCCGGCTGATCGGGCTGCTGCGGGCCGTCGAGGCGGACGGGGAACCGGGGCCGGTGCCCACCCTGGGCGGGCTGCCCGCCCTACTGGAACGGGCCGGGGCGAGCGCCCCCGAGACCGGGCTGGAATTCGCCCTTCGCGACGAGCGGCCGGCGGGCCGCGCGCTGCCCGCACCGGTGGAACTGGCCGCCTACCGGATCGTGCAGGAATCGGTGACCAACGCCCTCAAGCACGCCGGACCCGGCCGGGTCACCGTCCGGCTGGAGCTGACCGGGAGCCGACTGCTGGTGCGCGTGGACAGCCCGCACGGCGGCCGGGAACGGGGCCCGCGCGCCCCCGGCTCGGGGGCCGGACTGGTGGGCATGCGGGAGCGCGCGGCCCTGCTGGGCGGGGAGTTCGAGGCCGGCCCGGCAGGACCGGGCGTGTGGCGGGTGCGGGCGGAACTGCCCGCGGAGGAGAAGGTGGTGGAGGCGTGAGCGGGCGGACGATCCGGGTGCTCGTGGCGGAGGACCAGTCGGCGGTACGGGCCGGGCTGGTGCTCATCCTGCGCAGCGCGGGGGACATCGAGGTGGCCGGGGAGGCCGCGGACGGGGAGGAGGCGGTCCGGCTGGCCCGGGAACTGCGCCCCGACGTGGTCCTGATGGACGTGCAGATGCCCCGGCTGGACGGGGTGTCGGCGACCCGGCAGGTGGTGACGGAGGGGCTGGCGGACGTGCTGGTGCTGACCACCTTCGACCTGGACGCGTACGTGTTCGGGGCGCTGCGGGCGGGCGCGGCCGGATTCCTGTTGAAGAACGCCGAGGCCGCGGAGTTGATCGGCGCGGTGCGGACGGTGGCCGCGGGCGAGGGGTTGATCGCGCCGGCGGTGACCCGGCGGCTGATCGCGGAGTTCGCGGCCCCGCGGGCGGTCCGCGAGGTGTCGGAGTCGGAGCGGGCGGCGGTGGCGGCACTGACGCCCCGGGAACGGGAGGTGCTGTCCTGCCTGGGTAGGGGTCGGTCGAACGCCGAGATCGCCGCGGACCTGGACATGGCGGAGGCCACGGCGAAGACGCACGTCAGCAGGCTGCTGGGCAAGTTGGATCTCCGCAGCCGTCTCCAAGCAGCCGTCCTGGCGCAGGAGTTGGGGCTGTAGGCAGCTTCCTGTCAAGCAACCGGAGGTGAGGTCTGGACCTCTTGACGGTTGGTCCAGACCTTTCTAGTCTCCTCACGACTGTGGTGAGCGGGCGATGACGAAGCGTGCTCACGGGCGGCGCAGGTCCCACCCCCAAGTCGTGCCGGTCCCGGCACGACGGACCTACGGAGGAGCACCCTTGAGCACAGCGGCACCCCCACGCACGCGGTTCCTTTCGCGTCTCGCGGCCACCGTGGCCGCCTTCGCCCTGCCCGTCGCGGGGCTCGTCAGCCTGGCGTCCCCCGCCCAGGCGGCGACCGCCGCGACGGCGACCTACACCAAGGTCTCCGACTGGGGCAGCGGGTTCGAAGGCAAGTGGACGATCAAGAACACCGGCACCACCTCGATATCCACCTGGGCCGTCGAGTGGGACTACCCCACCGGCACCCGCGTGACCTCCGCCTGGGACGCCACCGTCACCAGCAGCGGGAACCACTGGACCGGCAAGAACCTGGGCTGGAACGGCAGCCTCGCCCCCGGCGCCTCGGTGAGCTTCGGCTTCAACGGCTCCGGCTCCGGCGCGCCCACCGGCTGTAAGATCAATGGCGCTTCCTGCGACGGCGGCACCCAGCCCGGGGACAACGCCCCCAGCGCGCCGGGCACCCCCACCGCCTCCAACGTCGGCGAGACCTCCCTCACCCTGAACTGGGCGGCCGCCACCGACGACAAGGGCGTCAAGAACTACGACGTCTACCGCGGCTCCACCAAGATCGCGACGGTCACCGGCACCAGCTACGCCGACTCCGGCCTGACCAAGGGCACGACGTACACCTACAGCGTCACCGCCCGGGACACCATCGACCAGACCGGTCCGTCCTCCGGCACCCTGACCGTCGCCACCTCCGGCGGCACCAACCCGCCGGACCCGGACCCGGGCGCCAAGGTCAAGCTCGGCTACTTCACCAACTGGGGCGTCTACGGGCGCAACTACCACGTGAAGAACCTGGTCACCTCCGGCTCCGCCGCGAAGATCACCCACATCAACTACGCCTTCGGCAACGTCCAGGGCGGCCGCTGCACCATCGGTGACGCGTACGCGGACTACGACAAGGCGTACACCGCCGACCAGAGCGTCGACGGCAAGGCCGACACCTGGGACCAGCCGCTGCGCGGCAACTTCAACCAGCTCCGCAAGCTGAAGGCCCAGTACCCGAACATCAAGATCCTGTGGTCCTTCGGTGGTTGGACCTGGTCCGGCGGCTTCGGCCAGGCCGTCCAGAACCCGGCCGCCTTCGCGCAGTCCTGCTACGACCTGGTCGAGGACCCGCGCTGGGCCGACGTCTTCGACGGCATCGACCTGGACTGGGAGTACCCGAACGCCTGTGGCCTGACCTGCGACACCTCCGGCCCGGACACCTTCCGGACCATGATGCAGGCCATGCGCGCCAAGTTCGGTGCCAACAACCTCGTCACCGCCGCCATCACCGCCGACGGCTCCAACGGCGGCAAGCTGGACAAGGCCGACTACGCCGGCGCCGCCCAGTACATCGACTTCTACAACGTCATGACGTACGACTTCTTCGGCGCCTGGGACGCGAAGGGCCCGACCGCCCCGCACTCCCCGCTCACCTCGTACAACGGGCTGCCCATCCAGGGCTTCACCTCCGAGGCCGCGATCACCAAGCTCAAGGGCAAGGGCATCTCGGGCTCCAAGCTCAACCTCGGCATCGGCTTCTACGGCCGCGGCTGGACGGGCGTGACCCAGGACGCCCCCGGCGGCACCGCCACCGGCCCGGCCACCGGCACCTACGAGCAGGGCATCGAGGACTACAAGGTCCTCAAGAACACCTGCCCGGCCACCGGCACCGTCGCCGGCACCGCCTACGCCAAGTGCGGCAGCAACTGGTGGAGCTACGACACCCCCGCCACCGTCACCAGCAAGATGAACTGGCTCAAGGGCCAGGGCCTCAAGGGCGCCTTCTTCTGGGAGTTCAGCGGCGACACCACCAACGGTGAGCTCGCCAACGCCATCCACACCGGCCTGCAGTAACAGGGCCGTCCCGGACCGGAGCCGGGGAGAGGGGTCCGCCCCCCTCTCCCCGGCTCCTCCGCGTTCCCGGCTCCCGCCCCCACCCCCGCACCGGCACCGGCACCGGCACCGGCACCGGCACCGGCACCGGCACCGGCACCGCGGGTACCGGGGACCCGGCACTCCGCCCCCCGGGCACGCAGGAGCCCCCTCGCCCGTCGGGGCAGGGGGCTCGCGGATGGGGTGGGCGGAGCGGACGGGGCCGCTCAGGCCACGTTGACGCGCTGGCCGGGCGGTGCCGCCTCCAGCCAGGCCAGGAAGCCGGTGAGGGCGTCCTCGCTCATGGCCAGCTCCAGACGGGTCCCCTCGTGGAGACAGCCCAGGACCACGGCGTCCGACAGCAGGGCCAGCTCCTCCTCGCCCTCGGGAGCGCGGCGGGCCAGCACCTCGATCGAGGAACGCTCCAGGAGACGGCGCGGACGCAGCGAATAGCTGAAGACGCGGAACCACTCGATGCGGTCACCGCTGTACCGGGCCACCCCGTACACCCAGCCCTTGCCGGACAGGTCGGTGCCCTCGGGGGCGTCCCAGCGCAGGCTGCAGTCGAAGGTGCCGCCGGACCGCTGGATCAGTCTCCGGCGCAGCCCGAAGACGAAGAGTCCGATCACCACCAGGGCGACGATCAGGCCGCTCACAAGCAGGGCGAGGAGCATCTTTCACCGACCTCCTCGCTCATTCGAATGACGCTGTCGAAAACTGCACCTGCATCGCCTCAGCCGCGACCCGGTCTGGAAAATTCCAGAGGGCCGCGGCTGAGGGTAAAGATCATCTGGTGATCGGGGTCAGGACCCCGTCACCGCACGCAGCCGGACTTCGGCGCGACGCTCGGCGGCCGCGTTGACCTCCGACTTGGCGCGCTCCAGTGCCCGCTCCGCACGCTGGACATCAATCTCGTCGGCGAGCTCGGCGATTTCCGCGAGCAGCGAGAGCTTGTTGTCAGCGAAAGAGATGAATCCGCCGTGCACCGCGGCGACGACGGTCCCACCCTCACTGGTACGGATGGTCACCGGGCCCGATTCCAGCACACCGAGCAGCGGCTGGTGACCGGGCATGACGCCGATGTCGCCGGACGTGGTGCGCGCGACAACGAGAGTGGCCTCGCCGGACCAGACACTGCGGTCCGCGGCGACCAGCTCGACGTGCAGCTCAGCAGCCAAGATGGCTCCTCGGGTCTCCACCCGGCGGTTCGGCCGGGTGTTGGGTCAAATTCTAATGGGCGTGGGGAGGGGGACAGGACACGCCCGTCCCCCTCCGTCAGGCGACGGTGCTCCGAAGAGCGCCGTTTCAGGAGACGCCCAGCTCCTTGGCGTTGGCCTTGAGGTCCTCGAGGCCACCGCACATGAAGAACGCCTGCTCGGGGAAGTGGTCGTAGTCGCCGTCGCAGATCTGGTTGAACGCGGCGATCGACTCGTCCAGCGGAACGTCCGAACCGTCCACGCCGGTGAACTGCTTGGCGACGTGGGTGTTCTGCGACAGGAAGCGCTCGACACGACGGGCGCGGTGGACGACCAGCTTGTCCTCTTCGCCCAGCTCGTCGATACCGAGGATCGCGATGATGTCCTGGAGGTCCTTGTACTTCTGCAGGATCCCCTTGACGCGGGTCGCGGCCTCGTAGTGGTCCTTCGCGATGTACCGCGGGTCGAGGATGCGGGACGAGGAGTCCAGCGGGTCCACGGCCGGGTAGATGCCCTTCTCGGAGATCGGACGGGAGAGAACCGTCGTCGCGTCGAGGTGGGCGAAGGTGGTGGCCGGAGCCGGGTCGGTCAGGTCGTCCGCGGGGACGTAGATCGCCTGCATCGAGGTGATCGAGTGACCACGGGTCGAGGTGATGCGCTCCTGGAGGAGACCCATCTCGTCGGCCAGGTTCGGCTGGTAACCCACCGCGGAGGGCATGCGGCCGAGCAGGGTCGACACCTCGGAACCGGCCTGGGTGTACCGGAAGATGTTGTCGATGAAGAAGAGCACGTCCTGCTTCTGAACATCGCGGAAGTACTCCGCCATGGTCAGACCGGCCAGGGCGACACGGAGACGGGTGCCCGGGGGCTCGTCCATCTGGCCGAAGACGAGGGCGGTCTTGTCGATGACGCCCGAGTCGCTCATTTCCTCGATGAGGTCGTTGCCCTCACGGGTGCGCTCACCGACGCCCGCGAACACCGACACACCGTCGTGGTTGTTGGCGACGCGGTAGATCATTTCCTGGATCAGAACGGTCTTGCCGACACCGGCACCACCGAACAGACCGATCTTTCCACCCTTGACGTACGGGGTGAGGAGGTCGATGACCTTGACGCCGGTCTCGAACATCTCGGTCTTCGACTCGAGCTGGTCGAAGCTCGGGGCCTTGCGGTGGATCGCCCAGCGCTCGGTGACCTCGGCGTTGGCCTCGGGGTAGTTGAGGACCTCGCCCAGGGTGTTGAACACCTTGCCCTTGGTGAAGTCACCGACGGGGACGGTGATGCCCGTGCCCGTGTCGGTCACCGTGGCCTGGCGGACCAGACCGTCGGTGGGCTGCATGGAGATCGTGCGGACCATGCCGTCACCCAGGTGCTGGGCGACCTCGAGGGTCAGCGTCTTGAGCGCGCCGTCCTCGGCCGGGTCGGCGACCTGCACGGTCAGCGCGTTGTAGATGTCGGGCATCGCGTCGACGGGGAACTCCACGTCGACGACCGGGCCGATGACCCGGGCGACGCGGCCCGTGGCGGCGGCCGTCTCAACAGTGGTCATTACTTGTCACTCCCCGCGGTCGCGTCGGACAGGGCTGCGGAGCCACCGACGATCTCGCTGATTTCCTGGGTGATTTCGGCCTGGCGGGCCGCGTTGGCAAGCCGGGAGAGGCTCTTGATGAGCTCACCGGCATTGTCGGTGGCCGACTTCATCGCGCGGCGGCGGGCGGCGTGCTCGGAAGCAGCGGCCTGCAGCAGCGCGTTGTAGATCCGGCTCTCGACGTAGCGCGGCAGCAGGGCGTCGAGGACGTCCTCCGCCGACGGCTCGAAGTCGAACAGCGGAAGGATCTCGCCCTTCGTACCGCTCTCCTCCACAGCCTTCTCAAGGCTCAGCGGCAGCATCCGGTCGTCGACCGGGTTCTGCGTCATCATCGACACGAATTCCGTGTAGACGATGTGGAGCTCGTCGACCCCGCCCTCGGCGGTCTCCTGGGAGACCGCCGCGATCAGGGGCGCCGCGATCGCCTTCGCGTCCGCGTAGCTGGGGCTGTCGGTGAAGCCGGTCCAGCTGTCCGCGACCTTGCGCTCGCGGAAGCCGTAGTAGGCGACGCCCTTGCGGCCGACGATGTAGGTGTCGACCTGCTTGCCCTCACCGCGCAGCCGCTCGATCAGCCGCTCCGACGCCTTGATGGCGTTGGAGGAGTAGCCGCCGGCCAGACCGCGGTCGCTCGTGACGAGCAGCACTGCGGCGCGGGTCGGGGCCTCGGCCTCGGTGGTGAGCGGGTGCTTGGTGTTGGAGCCGGTCGCCACCGCGGTCACCGCACGGGTGAGCTCGGTCGCGTACGGCGTGGAGGCCGCCACCTGGCGCTGCGCCTTGACGATGCGCGAGGCGGCGATCATCTCCATCGCCTTGGTGATCTTCTTGGTCGCGGTGACGGATCGGATGCGACGCTTGTAGACCCGGAGCTGGGCTCCCATGAGTCAGGTCCCTTCCGTCGTCACTTGGAGACGTTGACGGCCGCCGGAGCGTCCTCGCCCAGGAGCTTGCCGTCCGAGGTCTCGAACTGCTTCTTGAAGCCGGCGATGGCGTCGGCCACGGACTGCAGGGTGTCGTCCGACATCTTGCCGCCCTCGGCGATCGAGGTGAGGAGGTCCTTGCGGTTCAGACGCAGGTGCTCCAGCAGCTCCGACTCGAAGCGGCGGATGTCCTCGACCGGGACGTCGTCCATCTTGCCGGTGGTGCCGGCCCAGACGGAGACGACCTGCTCCTCGACGGGCATGGGCTGGTACTGGCCCTGCTTCAGGAGCTCGACCATGCGCTTGCCGCGCTCCAGCGACGACTTCGACGCGGCGTCCAGGTCGGAACCGAAGGCGGCGAACGCCTCCAGCTCACGGAACTGGGCGAGGTCCACGCGGAGACGGCCGGAAACCTGCTTCATGGCCTTGTGCTGCGCGGAACCACCGACGCGGGAGACCGAGATACCGACGTTCAGGGCCGGACGCTGGCCGGCGTTGAACAGGTCGGACTCCAGGAAGCACTGGCCGTCGGTGATGGAGATGACGTTGGTCGGGATGAACGCCGACACGTCGTTCGCCTTGGTCTCGACGATCGGCAGACCGGTCATCGAACCGGCGCCCATCTCGTCGGAGAGCTTGGCGCAGCGCTCCAGCAGACGCGAGTGCAGGTAGAAGACGTCGCCCGGGTAGGCCTCGCGGCCCGGCGGACGGCGCAGCAGCAGCGACACGGCGCGGTAGGCGTCGGCCTGCTTCGACAGGTCGTCAAAGATGATCAGGACGTGCTTGCCCTGGTACATCCAGTGCTGACCGATGGCGGAACCGGTGTACGGCGCCAGGTACTTGAAGCCGGCCGGGTCGGACGCCGGGGCGGCGACGATGGTCGTGTACTCCAGGGCACCGGCCTCCTCCAGCGCGCCGCGGACGGACGCGATGGTGGAGCCCTTCTGGCCGATGGCGACGTAGATGCAGCGGACCTGCTTGTTCACGTCGCCCGAGCGCCAGTTGTCGCGCTGGTTGATGATCGTGTCGACGGCCAGGGCGGTCTTGCCGGTCTGGCGGTCGCCGATGATCAGCTGACGCTGGCCACGGCCGATCGGCACCATCGCGTCGACGGCCTTGTAGCCGGTCTGCATGGGCTCGTGGACCGACTTGCGGACCATGACGCCCGGGGCCTGCAGCTCAAGGGCGCGGCGGCCGTCGGTCGCGATCTCGCCGAGACCGTCGATCGGGTTGCCGAGCGGGTCGACGACGCGGCCGAGGTAGCCCTCGCCGACGCCGACGGAGAGGACCTCACCGGTGCGCTGCACCGGCTGACCCTCCTCGACGCCGCTGAACTCGCCGAGGACGATCGCACCGATCTCGCGCTCCTCGAGGTTGAGGGCGAGACCGAGGGTGCCGTCCTCGAACTTCAGCAGCTCGTTCGCCATGGCGGAGGGCAGGCCCTCCACCTTCGCGATGCCGTCACCGGCAACGCTGACCGTACCGACCTCATCGCGCGAGGCCGCGTCCGGCTTGTACGACTGGACAAAAGTCTCCAGTGCGTCCCGGATCTCCTCCGGCCGGATCGTGAGCTCCGCCATCTGGGTTCCCTGCTCTCCTTGTTGGGCCTGAAGCTTCTTAGGGGTCTGGGGGCGACCCCCAGGAATCTTCTGCAAGTTCTGCACGGCCCAACCGGGCCGCTGGAAATGCTTTTCTGCTGTGGTGGCTTGGTCAGCCGGCCATGCGGCGGGACACCTCGGCGAGGCGCTCCGCGAGGCTGCCGTCGATGACCTCGTCACCGACGCGCACCGTGATCCCGCCGAGGACCGCGGGGTCCACGTCGAGGTTCAGGTGCATCTCGCGGCCGTACAGCTTGGCCAGGACCGCGCCGAGGCGCTGCTTCTGCACGTCGCTGAGCGGAACCGCGGTGGTCACGATGGCGACCATGCGGTTGCGGCGCTCGGCGGCGAGCTTCGACAGGGCGTCGAGTCCCGATTCCAGGCTACGTCCACGCGGGTGCGTCACCAGCCGGGTGACCAGGCGCTCGGTGACCGCGTTCGCCCGGCCGCCGAGCAGGGTGCCCAGGAGGCTGCCCTTGGCGGCGGAGGTGGCGGTGCGGTCGGTCAGCGCCGAGCGGAGCCCGGTGCTGGAGGACACGATCCGGCCGAAGCGGAACAGCTCGTCCTCGACGTCGTCGAGCGAGCCGGACTGCTGCGCGGCGGTGAGGTCGGCGGTGTCCGCCAGCTCCTCCAGCGCGTCCACCAGGTCACGGGACTGCGACCAGCGGGACCGCACCATGCCGGCCACCAGGTCGAGGGTCTCCCCGCCGACCTGACCGCCGAGCAGGCGCCGGGCCAGCTCGGCCTTGGCCTCTCCGGCCTGCGCCGGGGGCGGGTCGACCCGGCGCCGCGCGCCCGCCCCGGCGGGGAGCGCGGGGGCGG